>CAZZYB010000241.1:0-6407 GCA_964658125.1 uncultured Acetobacteraceae bacterium
TGCACCGAGCAGGTAGTCGGCAAACCCATTGCCGGTTTCAGAGCCGTCAAAGGCGAAGCTTCCGTTCGGGGTAGAGATGTTGAATTCATTCACCTGGAACTTGCGGGCTTCGCCGCCGAATTTCAAGCTGTGCCTGCCAACTACCTTTGAGAACACATCTGCTAACTGATAAGTGTTGTTCACCTCGTTGATCGCGTTCCCTACGACACCTAGGTTTAGGCTATAAGCGCCGCCAATCGAAATGCTTGGTACGCCCTCTACCTCGGGCACGGCAGCAAGCAGTCCAAGTCCAGAAGTCTTGAAGCCAAAGCTACCCAGAGGGCCAAGCCCGACACCGGATGGATGTGTTTGGAAGATTGTTGAGCGCGTGTAGTTCAATCGTGCTTCGTTCACCATGGAGCCGTTGAAGACATGGGTGTTGCTCACGTTTGCCTGGTAAGGCTTTTGAGGAACCGTACCGGAGAACCCCGGAACGTTTCCACCTGCATACGGCGTGAATGTGCTTGCGCGATCGGCAGAGAAATAGAAGGACCAATCGCCCGTACGACGGTCGTTCCACGTCAACCGCTCACCGAGTTTGTCGTCAGACAGCGTGTTCTTCAGAGCAGTCGTCGAGAAGAAAGGGGAACCGCCACGGCTGCCGGAAGGTGACGGCACGAACTGTATGGTTCCTGTGGACGCGGTGTCCCATGCTGCCTTCGGTATCTTCTGTCCAGGAAAGACGCACACACCCGCGATGGCGTCCGCAGTCGTGTTACACCCTGCAATCCAGTACGGCTCTCCTGATCGGACGGTGTACCCCAGTCTTTGGGTCAGCACCTCGTCCAACGTGTGGTTTCCTGCGATCGTGTCGCCCTTCACCACGCTGCTGATGGCGCCGTATCCGGTTGTTCCAACGTCGGAGAAGTCTCCCCCCGCCTCACTCGTCGAAGGGATAAACGCAGGAGATGAAGACAGGCCGCGCACTTCGCGTGTGCCTTGGTAATCCGTGAAGAAGAATAAGTGATTACGCAGCACCGGCATGCCGAACGTTCCGCCGAACTGATTCCGCTTGAAGACGCCTCGGGCCGTATTTGGTATTTGAGCCCCGGTTGCCGGATCGGTAGCGTTTTGGTCGAAGAAGTTCTTCGCGTTGAGCTTTTCGTTGCGGAGGAACTCGAAGGCGGAGCCATGAAACGCATTTGTTCCTGTCTTCGTCAGCACGTTCACAATGCCACCTGCGAAGCGGCCGTACTCCGCGTCGAAGGTGCTCGTCAGCACGCGAAACTCCTGGATTGCGTCCAGATTGGGGATAACACTGGCACCGCTATTCTTTGGTTCCTGCACGTCTCCACCGTTGATCAGGAACGCGTTTCCGGATTCGCGCCCTCCGTTAACTGATACTCCCCCGGCATTCAGCCCACCGGACACTGGCCGGTCCGTGAACGCAGCGGACGACGTGATTGGCACCACTCCGGGCTGCAAACCAAGTAGATCTGTGTAACTTCTTCCGTTCAGAGGCAGCGAAGTCATTTTCTTATCGCTGATCACATCGCCAAGTTGGTTAGAGGTTGTATCAACCTGGGCCGCGTCTGCAGTCACGGATACTTCCTGCGATACCTCCCCGACCTTCAATGCAAAGTCAGTCCGGTATCGCTGATTAACCTGCAGCATGATGCCAGACTCTTTGGTTTTCTGAAACCCGGCACTGGTCACCTCCACTGCGTAGCCCTCGCCCACTGGCACGGAGAGGAACTCGAACGATCCGTCAACCTTAGATGTCAGTTGCCGCGCATACCCGGTAATTGTGTTGGTAAGCCGGACCTCCGCGTTGGGAAGCACAGCTCCCTTTGCATCGGTGACAACTCCTTGAATGGACGCGGAAACATCGGCTCGAGCATTAGTGGCGAAGCAGTAGAAGACAGCGACGAGCAGTACGGAGATGAGACGGCTGAAACGAGACATATAATGCTCCTTGCGCAAGCGCTTGCTCAACGAATGATGCCAAGCGTAGCATCCAGGTCGAATACCGTCAACAAGAATTAGCGAATTTTTCTGAAAGTTGCTTCTTTCGTGCTGGTTGGGCGATAGTTAGGCACACGAAGGGCTTGCACAATGGCAACGATGAAAGATGTAGCAGTCCGAGCCCAGGTCTCGGAATCGACCGTATCGCACGTGCTGAATAAAACTCGCCAAGTTTCAGAGGAAAAGCGCGAAAAAGTGCTGGCCGCCATGCAGGAACTCGGCTTCGCGGCGAATGCATATGCGCGCGGGTTAGCGCGCGGGCGCAGCGACCTTATCGGCGTCGTGGTTTCCGACATTGAAAATCCATTTTTTCCCGGAATGATCAAAGCTTTCGAGTCGGAGGCGGGCAAGCACGGCTTCGATGTGCTTCTTTTCTGCACAAACTACGACATGGAAATCGCCGCAAGGGCCTGCCGCAAATTGGTCGAAAACCAGGCTAGTGCCGTTGCCATCATGACCTCGCAACTGGATCCTTCGCTGCTGGAGTACCTGGCATCCAACCAGGTCAAGTCGGTGATGCTTGACGGAACCACGGTTTCGCCACACTGCAGCAGCTTACGTTTTCGTTATGAAAAAGGCGCTGTGGAAGGCGTTCAGTGTCTCTTCAACCTCGGCCATCGAGAGATCGCGATGATCGCTGGGCCGCAGAACCGTCGTTCTCACATCGCTTATAAGGCTGCTGTTGAAGCGGCCGGGTGGGCTCTCAGCTGCAACGTTCGCGTGATCGAAGGCAACAACACGCCGGAGTCCGGTTATGAGGCGGTCGAGCACCTACTAACCGGTAGCGACTTCCCTACAGCCTTGCTGTGCAGCAATGACCTCACAGCCATCGGTGCCATCCAGGCGCTTGTACGCGCCGGCCTGCGGGTACCGGAAGACGTGTCCGTAATAGGAGCCGACGACATCCCGATGGCCCATCTTATGACGCCTACACTCACTACGGTGCATATGCCCCGGCAGGAACTTGGGACCATGGCCTTCAATCTAGTCAATAGAATGCTCAACGGGGAGGCTCCGGATGGATTGGAAGTCCTCCTGGATACTCAACTGGTTCTCCGCGCCTCCACGGCGGCGCCCCGCATCATTTTAGATTAGTTTGCGAATGCGCTTGCGCAATCTAGCTTATTCTCTTATTCTCAGTCTGGTAGCTGCCCCTTTGCATAACCAGAGCCAATGATCTAACCGAGGATCAGAGAATGAGCGTTGCCCATGCAATTACAGAAGGTCTCTACATCAGCGACATCCTGGAGCAGGCAGAAGTCCTGGAGAAGACCCTGTCCTTCCCACTCCCCTCGACCTTCGAAGGCTTCAAGCACAAGCTTAGGTCGGCACAATCCCCCTTCGTGATCCTGACGGGTATGGGCTCCTCTTTTCATGCGCTGCGCCCCCTCTCCGTTCGTCTAGCGGCGGCTGGAATTCGGCCATTGCTGCTGGAAACATCGGAGCTGGTCTACTACTACTCCGACCTTTTGAACAGCGAGACTCCGGTGATCGCCGTTTCTCAGTCCGGGCGCAGCGCTGAGATGGTACGTCTCGTGGAGGTGAATGCTGGACGGTCGCCTATCCTCTGCGTAACCAACGACCCAGACTCGCCCCTTGCACGTGGCTCTCTGAGCCTGATCCTCATCCGTGCGGGGGTAGAGGCAACGGTCTCCTGCAAAACCTACACCTGCACGCTCCTCGCACTCAGCCGCATTGGCGAAGAACTGTGTGACGGCGACATGACCCGTTGGGACGAGGCAGCTTGTGAAATCCCCGCCGCAGTTGATCGTTACCTTCACGCCTGGCGCGCCCACGTCGAAGAATTGTGCGGTCTGTTGCAACGCACGCAGCAGATGATCCTGGTAGGTCGAGGATTTTCACTTGCCACTACCGGCGCAGGCGGCCTGATTATCAAAGAAGCTGCACGCTTCCATGCCGAGGGCATGAGCTCGGCAGCTTTCCGTCACGGACCTTTGGAGATGGTCAGCAACCGCCTCTTCGTCTTGGTGTTCAAAGGGGATGAGCGATCCGCCGAACTGAACACGAGGATCGCGTTTGATGTGAGTAAGCTGGGAGGAGAGAGCGCGCTGGTCTCCGAAGACAGCCTGAGAGAGGTCTTCCACCTGCAGCCCACGATTGACGCGCTTCGTCCGATTCTCGAAATGTTGCCCGTCCAAATGATTACTCTCGCACTCGCTGCACGCGAAGGCCGCGAGGCTGGATCATTTGTACACGTGACAAAAGTTACGGCGACAGAGTAGTTCGCTGTACGGTGCGCGAGAAGGCGCTAGTAGTTCTTTGTTGACTTCTGGACGTGCTTGATCTGAATCATCCTTAGCAAACAAGTTGTCTCCGGAGTGCCAATCAATCAAGCCTTAACGAACCAAACATCTAACGAAATGGTAATTTCATCCCCACCAGCACTCCTCCCGCGTCAATGCCGCATTCCAGATCAAGTCAAAATCTTTGCGGCTTATTGTAGCGGTCGCCGATACAGCGATCCGGGTATCCCCCCAAGGGATTCAGGCACCATTGATAACATTACGGTTACGAATGCTTTCGGTGTCTGTACCCTGATCCGTACGCCCTTTTAAGACGCCGGTAAATCAGCTACTCATGGGAGCCCTTCGGCACCCCACGTTGGAGTTTGGGTAGCTTATCCAAGGTCAAAGATATCGATCCCATCGTTTAATTGAGACTTTTCGCAAGCAGCGATACCTTCAGAACGCTTGTTGTGTCTTGTTGTGCCCACGACCTCTGCCCTGTAGATCGCCCAAGTCGGTGCGGCTGGACGCGAAGACGTGATTGGAACGCGTGTTACCACCGTGAAAGGGACACCCTGATGGGTAACAAATTGAAACTATCGAGCACGGTTGGCCTAAAAAGGAATCAAAAGAGCAATCAGGAACACTTATTGCACCCTTATTGAACCCTAGTTGCGCTACGGCGACGCGAGTCGGGCTTCGTTTGACTCATTCTCTCGGCCCATGCCATGACACTACGGCCACTCTGGCCCAAAGGAAACACTATGTCGAAAGGCAACAAACCTCAACCTGGTGTTCTCGCGAAACTCACCTTCATCGGTGGACCACTTAAACTTTCTATTTTTAAGAAGCCACAAGAGCGGAAGCCTCCAAAGAACTAACACCTTGGGAACCCGGAGCTCAAAGCCACTCTCAGCGCATAGAACTTCATACCGTAGCGCCTCCAGTGTCATCTTCCCAAGCTGCCGGAGGGCATCTTCATCGGCAACGGTCAAGATTCTGTACCGGAAGTGCTTTGTGGGTGGCGTGATGTCATCAAAACGAATCTGATTTGACTCTACGCCCCTATGTAGTCCATAGGACATACATTTCCAGGGACGACGGAGTTTGAATGCTTTCGACGCCCCGAACTATTTGATTACTAAGAATGAGACTGTCACGAGGTCAGCGACGACGTAAGCGGGAGGAAAAGCCGGAAGACGGTTCCGTGCTGTCGGAGCGTCTGTCTACTTCGAACGCATATGGAACCTTGGTGCTTCTTAGCAATTTCGGTGCTGACCCAGAGACCCAAGCCAGTGCCGGTCTCTCCTTTAGTAGTAAAGAAGGGATCGAAGATGCGAAGCAATACCGCTCCGGGGATGCCCGGACCTGTATCGGCAATCGTGATGATTACACCCGGTTCACTTGACCGTGAGACAGTATCGCGGCTTCGAATGAAGAGGGTGCGTCTGCCCTGGTGGGCAGACATTGCATCGATTGCGTTTCCGACCAGATTAGCTAGAACTTGTCGGAGTTCCCCATCGAAGCCGAAGACTTCTCCTTTAGCGCGCAGCCGGTTCTCTACCTTTACTCCTCCATTCTTGATGCGTCCAGAGAAGAGAGTTAACACCGAATCGATCAGTGTGCCTATGTTCGCTTGGCCTGGGAGCGTTGTTTGGCGATGGAAGCGCAGGGTATGCGTAGCGATCTCCGAAACACGTTGGAGTTCCTCGAACATCGTGTCGCAGAACTCAGTTTGTTCTGCGTTCAGACTAGTTTGACGTAGCAAGTAGAGCAGATTTGATATCGCTTCGAGAGGATTATTGATCTCGTGAGCTATCGAGGCCGCGAGGCGTCCGGCCGCGGCAAGCTTCTCAGTTCGAATGAGCGCTTCGGAACTCTGTTTCTGTTGCGTCACATCCAAGTTCATACCAACGTAGTAAGGCTCGTTGTTGTCGCTGCGCAACACGCGGGCCACTCCTAGAACCCAATGGTACGTATTCGGGGTTCTGGCGACGCGGAATTCCTGACGATATTGGCCCGAGATCAAGGCTTCCGTCAACGCTAGCCTGATCCCCGGCACATCATCTGGATGGACCTTCGAGAAGCAGCCTTCAAGGAGAACCTCGCCGTGAGGAGCCAAGCCAAACAGGTGCCGCGTGCCGGCGCTTAGAAAAA
>CAZZYB010000242.1:0-6388 GCA_964658125.1 uncultured Acetobacteraceae bacterium
GGCCCTCACCGGCATCCTCCAGCCCTATCTGGACCGCCGCGAACCTGCCCACCTCATCACCTCCACCATCGAGCACCACGCCGTTCTCAACGCCGCCGAATCCCTCGAAAAGCGCGGCATCGAAGTCACGTATCTCACCACCACCCCCGACGGCGTCATCGATCCCGCGGCGTTCGAAGCCGCGCTCCGCCCCCACACCCGACTCGTCTCCATCATGCTTGCCAACAACGAGACCGGAGCCATTCAGCCCATCGGCAAACTAGCCCGCATCACCAAAGCCCACAACCCCGAAACCCTCTTCCACACCGACGCCGTCCAGGCCGCCTCCAAGCTCCCACTCGACATGACCGGCGAGTTCAAGAACGTCGACCTGCTCTCCCTCTCCGGCCACAAAATGTACGCCCCGCAAGGCATCGGCGTCCTCTATATCCGCAAAGGAGTATCCCTCGCCCCCCTCTTCCACGGCGGCCCCCACGAACGTCAACGCCGAGCCGGCACCGAAAACGTCCCCGGCATAGTAGCCCTCGGCCGCGCCGCCGAACTAGCCCGGGACTGGCTGGCCTCGACTCGACACTCGAAACTCGAACCTCAAAACTCGATCGATTCTCCCACCACCGCCGCAACAGAGCATCAGCTGCGCGCCCTCCGCGACCGCCTCGAAAACGGCCTCCTCGCAGCCATCCCCGACACCACCGTCAACGCCGCCAACGCTCCCCGCGTCCCAAACACCACCAACCTTCGCTTCGCCAACGTCAACGCGCAGTCATTAATCATCGCGCTCGACATGAACGGAATCTCCGCCAGCTTCGGCTCCGCCTGTCAATCCGGAGCGACCGACTCCTCGCACGTCCTCACGGCGCTCGGCCTCACCCAGGCCGAAGCCCGCGCCAGCATCCGCCTCTCCCTCTCCCGCCTCACCACCGCCGAAGAAATTGACCGCGCCCTCGAGATCATTCCCGCCGCAGTCACCCGCCTGCGCTCTCTTACGACCTCTACGCGGCCTGCTTAGCCTGAAGGATCTCGTGTACAACCCTGCTCAGATACTCTGCCGCAGCCAATCCCTCGGCGGCTGCAATAGTCTTGGCGCGTTCCATATCTTCCGCTGAAAGCGGGATGGAGATCACAGCCTCAGGCAGAGCGAGATCGTGATCACGGGACAACATCTCTCGAACCGATAGGCTCATCGGAGAGAAATACAGATCAAGCTCGTCGCGATGCTCGTAAAGCCAGTCAGCTTCTTCTAAATCAGAAGAAAACTCAGAATACGGGAGTTTTGTCGACATGATTCCTCCCCTCTTGATAGCTCAGCCTCACAAATACCACGGAATATTCACCACCACAATCCGTTGATTCCCCTTCAACAGCAGCAGCAATTTCAACAACTGCACGCGCTGATTATGCAGCAGATTCTCCCACCAGTGCCGCACCACCAACTCCGGCAGCAGCACCGCCACCTTGCGCCCGGGATTGTCGTCCTCGAGCTTCAAAACATAGTCCATCAGCGGCGACAGGATCGTCCGATAGTTGCTCTTCACCGTCACCAGTTCCGGGTGCGCCCGCCCCGACGCCCGCACCGGCGTCAGCACAAACGTCTCCCACACCGCGCCCAGCGCGTCAGCGTCATCCGAGTCCACATGCACCACCTTGACCTCGTCGCTCATCGTCATCCCAAACCGCATCGCCTTCTCGGTAATCTTGTCCCACCGAGCCATCGGGATCACCACAATTGGCTGCTCCAACCCGCTCAAACGCAGCGGCGTAGGATCTTCGGTCTCGCGTTTCACACGCGAATAGTGCCGCTTCACCATCATCATGATCAGGATCAGAAACGGCACCAACAGCGCCGTCACCCACGCCCCCGACATGAACTTCGCCACCAGCACAACGCACAGCGTCACCCCGGTCGCCACCGCACCCAGGCCATTCAAAAACATCTTGACATTGCGGTGACGCACCTGCGGATGCGACATCCAGTGCTTCACCATCCCCGCCTGGCTCAGCGTAAACGCCAGGAACGCGCCAATCGCATACAGCGGAATCAGCTTGTCCGTAACTCCATCAAACAGGATCAAAATCACGGCCGTAAACCCGGTCAGTGCATAGATCCCATGCGAGAACAGCAGCCTCCGGCCCTTAAGTAGAAACACATGCGGCAGATAGTCCTTCCCCGCAATCGCCCGCGCCAAATTCGGAAACCCCGCGAACGCCGTATTCGCGCTGAACGACAGCGCCGCCAGCACCCCACCCATCGTCAGGAAATAAAAGAAGTGCCGCCCAAACACCGCCGCCACTTCCAGCGACAGCACACTCTGATACGCATGCGACTCCGGATCCATCGCCGTCACGCCATACTTCTTCGCCACCCACGAAAGCCCGTACAGCAGCACAATCAGGATCGCGATAATCACCGTCAGCGTCCGGTTCGCATTCTTCGCCCGCGGCTCCTTGAACGCCGTCGTCCCGTTCGAGACCGCTTCCACGCCCGTCATCGCCGCGCATCCGCTCGCAAACGTCTTCATGATCAGCCAGATCAGCATCAGCCGCGTCAAATTGGGAACATGCGTCACCAGCGGCGGAGGCAGTGCGTACAGCGAAATCGGATGTCCACCCTCGGTAAACACGCGATAAGCTCCCACAGCGATCGTCGCCACCAGCGTGCCCACAAACAGAAACGTCGGCACCATAAACGCAAAGCCCGACTCGCGCATCCCGCGCATGTTCACAATGGCAATCAATGCCAGGATCGTCAGACACAGCAGCAACTGGTGCGGATGCAACCTCGGCACCGCACTCACCAGCGCCGTCACACCCGCCGATACACCCACGGCCGCAGTCAGAATGTAGTCAATCATCAGCGCCGCGGCAGCCAGCAGCCCCGCACTGGCACCCAGGTTCTCGCTCGCAACCGTATACGACCCGCCACCGTTCGGATACGCCACAATCGTCTGTCGATAGCTGAAATAAATAATGATCAGCAGCGCCAGAATGCACGAAAACACCGGCAACAAAAAGTGCTGCACGCCGTAATAACCCAGCGGAATCAGAAGCGACATCGCGGCTTCCGGTCCATACGCCGCGCTGGTTAAACCATCCAGACCAAAGATCGGAATGCCTGCCGCTACTCCAATATGCTCGTGATGTGCATCACTGCTGGCGAGCGGCTTGCCAAACAACATGTCAAAAAAACTCATGGCCTGCCAGAACCTCAGGCGCGGAAACCGCACCATAGATATCTTATCGCAAGCCTGTCAATAGCCTTAACGGTTTTTCTATGAACTTTTAACGCAATCCTTACAACTTCCTTACATCACCGCAGAAACGCCGAAGCCGCCCAGAGCACCGGTGCCTGCCCATGAAAATCCCCCGTCTTCCGTTTCCGAGTCATGTAGTAGTCGTAGCTGTTCAGCTTGTTCGTTCCCTCGCAAACATTGGTCACATCCCCATGCTGGTCGACATACCCCACCAGCCCGATCCACGCCTTCCGAGCCGCCGGCCCATAGCTCGCCGCATCCAGCCACCCATTCTTCACTCCCGTCACCATCGCAAACGTAAACATCCCCGTCGACGAAGCCTCCGGCCAAGATTCATCATGATCGATCAGCTGCCGCCACATCCCGTCCTTGCCCTGGTACTTCAGCAGCGACGACATCATCAGCCTGTACCCACTCAAAATCCTCGCCCGCTGCGGATGGTCCTTCGGCAGATCCCGCAGCAGCTCCGCCATCCCCACCGCCACCCATCCATCCCCGCGCCCCCAGAAGAACGGCACATCCAGCGCATGTTGAAACAGTCCATTCGGCTTCTGCAGCTTATCCAGATACGCCGCCATCTCCAACGCCGCGCGGTCCAGATACTTCTTCTCGCCCGTAGCCCGATAAGCCTGCACCTGCACGATCGTCACCATGTACATATCGTCGATCCAGAACCGCGTTTCATCGCTCAACCCTGCCGCATCGGGCTTGGCCCACTCCAGGTCCGCATACTTCAACCCCAGTGTCTTGTACTTGTCATCCTTCGTCTGCATGAACAGTTCGAGCGGCAGCGACCCAAACATCGAAAAATCCACGTGCTGCCCCGCCGGCGGAAGCAGCGCCGCTTCCTGCGGCCCCAGCAGCGGATCGAACCGATGCACCAGCTTCTGCGTCAACTCCTTATCCCCAGACAGCTGCGCAAACGTAAGCGCACCATACCACGCACAAACCTCGGGATAGATAATCCGCTTGGGATCCTGGTGCGGCGTCACCACAAAATGCTCCGCCACAAACTTTCCCACTTCCTTAGGGTCGTACCCCTTGGGCCACGACGCAAAATCACTTTGCGCCGCCGCACCCACAGTCACCAGTACCGCCACCACACCCACCAAACGTCGCATTGTCGCATCCCTCTTCATAAGAGCAAACTCCCTTTCACTCCAAACCATACCCTTATACAACGGCATAGCAAACACTGCCGCCGCCAGGCGATCGGGCCGGTTCTACATTCCGCGAAACCCCTGCAGAGCATTAGCCTTTTGCAGCAGAGGCGAACCGTTGCGTATGTAAATCCGATAGGCATCTGGATTACTTGGTTGGTTACCCTCTCCCACCGAGCGACGTTCGACTACCTGGGTAAAGTTCTGATGGAGGAACTGTTCAAACTCTGGCCAGAGTTTGATCTTGTCAAAACTATTCCGCCGCTGGAACCATTCGTTGCTCAGAACGATCACGGTGCAGGGGTCGCGACGTTCGAGGTCCCAATACTTGTTCTTGTAATACTCCACCGCGGGTCCCTGAGAACCCGCGAAAAAAAGCAGATCTCCCGTGTAAGAAGTATTCTCCAGAATGCCCAGATGATAAAGCGAGTTCAGGCAGCCGTAGACCAGGTCGAAACACTGAACTTTGTTCTGTAGCTCAGCCGGTCCAAGGCGCTGGAGATCGGACTCCAGGTTCACCGCAAATTGGGACTGGCCCGCAGGCATCTGCCGGGTGATGTGCAATACACTTCGCATTTCATGCGGCACAATCCAGAACAGTGTGAAGGCGAAGGCTGCCACCGCAACGTTCTGCGGCCACTTGGGTCGTCGCAGAGCAGCAAGAAGCTCAATACCCACGAAAAGGAAAAGAAGCACGAGAAACGTATAACGATGATGCCAAAAGGGCTTGCCTTGCACCACGAAGGAGAGCCACCCAAACACGGCGCCGACCGCAAGAGCCCATTGTTCCCAAGTCCATGTCGGGCGCTCACGCCAATTCATTGCGCCCGCTACGATCGCAAGTAGAACCAGAACGGGGATATAGGGGGGCAGCGATAGCGTGATGAGAAGCCAAAGGCTGGCCCTCGCGATCCCGGCATAAACAGGCGTCACAGTCGTTAAAACAAAAATAAAACTATGGATCGCATGATGTTGAATCAAGAACATCACGTTCAAAGCCATTACGGAAGCCATTCCAACTAGCAGCCAGGTGATGTAGGGCAGAACGCGAATCGACCTGCGCCGCAGAACGAATATCAGCAATGCAGCAAGTACGAACGGCAAAGGTAAGAAGGTTGGCTTGATCGACGCCGAGAGTCCGCTTACAACTCCAAAGATCAGCATGAGCATGGGTCGTCGCCGCCGAACAGCGGCAAACATGGCCGCGTATCCAAGCACCAGCAACACGGTGAGAACCTGCTCCCGCTCCACGGAGTACTGTGGTCCCTCGACCCCGTGAACAGCGATAAAAAGTCCACCCGCGAAAAAACCGGCTAGCCAATCGTAGGGCCTTGCGATAAAAGCAAGCGTCGCAGTGAGAGTCGCAAGAAGAAAATAGTCGTAGATCCGCCAGCCCAGATCGCTCCCGCCAAAGATATGCATCGCCCAGGAGTCGGTGTAATAAGCCCCTGGCATGTTGTTGTCGGTTATATCCGTATAAGGTTGACGACCGTGATCCATCAGAAAATTGACATAATGCATGACGGAAGAATCCACCATGAGTTTCCAATGGATTGACTTGTAGCCATACCACAGCGCGCCGGCGGTCAGGATCACGATCACCGCGGGACGCACATATTTGATCGCGTACGTCGAGATTACTGGCAGAATTCTGCCTCGAAGTTTCACCACACCCAGAAAGCAGGCAATGAAAAATAGGAGGTAGGCATACAGCGATACGCTTCTGAACTGGGAAATATCAGCGCGCATAGAAGCAGTTTAGGTTATCTAAACTGGCCTGTCGACTCCCGCATGTGGGTTCGCCGCCACGCTGCAACGCCACGCCGCAAATTGTGTCCAGAGCATCGCGCCTGGCGTAAGGCTAAAGCTTCGAAAGGCTGCTGTCGTTCAACCGCGCCTCTGTGCGGCTACAGGAACCGCGCGGAACTATGCATAGAGTTGCGACTTCCTTGAGGGCAAGACGCACCACGGACCCAC
>CAZZYB010000243.1:0-6385 GCA_964658125.1 uncultured Acetobacteraceae bacterium
CTTTGCGGACGGAGTGGAGAGACCTGCTTCTCCCCCCACCACAGATTTGTCATCTCGACCGAAGTCCGCGCACTTTGCGGACGCAGTGGAGAGACCTGCTTCTCGGGTCTACCCCTACATCCTCTGGACATCCCTGGCCCTGGCCGTCCTCACAAAAGGCTTCGTAGCCCTGGTCTTCTTCTTCGGCACAGCACTCCTCTACCTAGCCCTAACCGGCGACTGGAAACACTGGCGCCGCCTCCGCCCCTTCACCGGCATCCCTCTTTTCCTCCTCATCGCCGCCCCGTGGCACATCCTCGCCGGCCTCCGTAACACCGGAGGACAAAACGGCCACGGCTTCTTCTGGTTCTACTTCATCAACGAGCACGTCCTACGCTTCCTCGGCCGCCGCATCCCCCGCGACTACAACAAACTCCCCGCCTACCTCTATTGGTCGCTCCACCTCGTCTGGCTCTTTCCGTGGAGCCTCTTCGCACCCGTGTGGATCTTCCAGAAGGATCGGAAGTGGAGAGATTTTCTGAAGACGCATTCTCCTCGGCCAAAAACCGCTTGGTGGCCGGATGTCGTCCCGTATGTCCTGCTGTGCGTTATGGTCGACATGCGGAAGTGGACAATGGTTTTTGCGTTGGCCTCTGTGTGGTTCATCGTGGGTGCTTTCGCTGAGGTTCATCGTCGACGCCGAGCTTTCAACGAACCAGGACTGCCACTGACAACTCTTTCGGTCTCGCAACGAACAACCCTGCTCCTTAGCCTGTTCGCGACCCTCGTCCTCCTCTTCTTTTCTCTCTCCACCAACCAGGAGTACTACACCTTTCCTATCTACCTTCCCCTCCTGATCCTCATTTGCGCGGCCATCGTCAATGCCGAAAAAAATTTCTGCACCGACCTCGCCCTTCGCCGCACGCTCATCCTCGCCCACATCGCCTACACAGCGATCGGCCTGGCCGCCTCCGCCGCGCTCGCCTACGGCCTCTGGTCCGCCCGCAACCTCGCCTTCGTCCCCGACATCGGCGACCTCCTGGCCCATCGCGGCGTTGGCGACTACACGCTCTCGATGTCCCACTTCTTCGACCTCACCGGCCCCTCCTTCGCCGCACTCCGCCTCCCCGCCACTCTCGCGCTCATTGCCCTCGCCTTCGGCCCGTCCATTGCGTTGGTCCTCCGCCTCAAACGCCGCCACTTTGCCTCGACGATCACCGTAGCCCTCACCAGCGCCCTCTTCCTCATCGCGGCACACATTGCTCTCGGCCGCTTCGCCCCGATGCTCTCATCGCAGGACTTCGCCGAAAAAATCGAAGAGCTAGCCGATGACCACCTGATTGACCGCGACAACGATGTCATGCTCTACGGCGACCAGGCCTACGGCTCCTCCATCCCCTTCTACCTCGACGAAACAGTCGACCTAGTCGACGGCCAGTCCACCTCCATGCTTTTCGGCAGCACTTTTCCGGACGCCCCCCACATTTTCCTCAAACCCCAGGATCTAGTCGCAGGATGGGGACGCGGCCGCCGTAAAATCCTCTTCATCCCGGAAGAGAAACGCACCGAAGTCGAACACCTCCTCGGCCCCAACCAGATCCTCCTCGAAGAAACCTCCGGCAAACTCCTCATCACTGACCGCCCTCTCAACAAGGGTCCACGTTGACACGCGCTCCCCTCAGGGACGACGATCAAATACCCCCCTCAAACGAGTCTAAAATGCATTTTCCGGGTCCAAATTGAACACGAAACCCACCCCGATTCGCCTCTGGAGCGTAGCCGGAATCGTCGCCGCCTGGCTGATCCTGCAGATCGGCGGCCTCTTTTCGCCCGGTCTGCTCGACGACGTCGACTCGATCTACATTCAGATCTCCCGCGAAATGCTGCAACGACACGACTTCGTCACCCCCACCATCGACGGCATCCGCTTCTTCGACAAACCCCCGCTCATGTACTGGATGGCCGCCGCTTCCATGCACATTTTCGGCATTCACGACTGGGCCGCCCGCATCCCCTTGGCCCTCGGCGTCCTAACCCTCCTCTTTGCCGTATATGCGCTGGGCATACGCCTCTTCGCATCACTCTCCCCCCGCCACCCCGACCGCGCCGGCCTTTACGCCGCCCTCGCGATGGCCACCTCCATCGGCCCCTACCTTTACACCCGCTTCTACATCCCCGACATCCTCATCGCCCTCTGGATGACGCTCGCCGTCCACCTCTTCCTCATCGCCGTCGACCGACTCCAGCAACGCAAATTCAACAACTTACAATCCAATACGCTGGTCCCCATGCTCGCCTTCGGGGCCGTCCTGGCCCTAAGCGTCCTCACCAAAGGCCTCATCGGTATCGTGTTCCCCATAGGCTTCGCCCTCCTCTACCTCGCCTTCACCAGGGAGCTAAGCCTCCTGCCCAAACTCCAAATCCCCGCGTCCACCGCGGCTTTCCTCGCGATCTCCGCTCCCTGGCACATCCTCGCCTCCCTGCGAAACCCAGCCATCGCCATGCCCCCCGGCCTCGGCCTCCCCGCACGCGCTGGATGGGCGTGGTTTTACCTCTACAACGAACACATCGCCCGCTTCCTCCAAAAGCGCATCCCCCACGATTACGGCCAGACCTCCATCTGGCTCTTCTGGCTCTTCGGCATCCTCTGGATGATGCCCTGGGCCACCTTCCTCCCCGCCGCGCTCACGACCAGCAGCCTGCGCAAACCAGCCCTCCCACTCTTCGTCTGGGCAGGCCTCATCCTCGGCTTTTTCACCCTCTCCGCACGCCAGGAGTACTACCAGCTCCCCGCGCTCCCCGCCCTCGCTCTCCTCATCGGCGGAGCCCTCGCGTACGCCGACGCACAACGCACCTCCGCGGCAAACCGCGGCATCCTCAACTGGTCCCTGTACTTTCTCGTTCCACTCACTACAGCCGTAGCCGCCGCCTGCGCGTACTTCGCCGTCACCGCACCCGCTCCGCCCCCGGGGGCCGACCTGAACCACGTCCTCTCCACCAATCCCGACCTCTACAACCTCTCCCTGGGCCACATGTCCGACCTCACGGCCGAGGCGATGGGCTTCTTTCGCGGCCCTCTCATCACGGTCGCGATCTGCATGACCACCCTCGGCCTCGGCTCGCACCTCCTCCGCCGCCGGCGCCAAACGCTCTTCGCCAACCTCGTGATCGCGGCCAGCATGTGCGGAGTCCTACTAGCCGCGCACGCCGGCCTGGCCCGCTTCTATCCCATCCTCGGCTCCAAAGACCTCGCCCTCACCATCGACCACGCGCGCAAACCCGGCGACCTCATCCTCATCGACGGCGAACTCACCGCGGGCTCCACGCTGCTCTTCTATACCGGAGAACCGGTCCACCTTGTCAACGGCCGCGTCAACGGTCCCTGGTTCGGGAGCTTCTGGCCCGACGCACCACAAATCTTCGAAGACGACGCGAGCCTCCACAAACTCTGGGCCAGCCCCCAGCGCCTCTTCCTCCTCACCTACGACCCCACCCGCCGCACCGCCGACCTCAAATCCAGCGGACCCGTCATCACCCTCGCATCCTCCGGCGGCAAGACGGTTCTCACCAACAAGTGAAAAGGCCTGGTGAATAGAGGATAGTGAGTAGCGCCCTCGCCTGACCCGTTCTTTCCTATCCTCTATCTACCTACTATCCCCCGCTTACGATCCTTCGGGCGCCTCGACCCTCCCACCATCCTTCAGCTTGTAAACCTTCCCGCGATAATAGAAATTATCGCCGCTATAACTAGCTACCCAGAGCACCCACCCCAGCAAATCGCGCAGCGGATAAAGCATCACGCCGTGCAGCCAATCCGAATCGCCCAGCGCCCGCAGAATCGCGAAAGCCTGCACCCAGCGGTTCGCCACCATTGCGCCGAGCCACAACAGCCCAAGCAGCGCATGTCCGCTCACCAGGCCCCACATCAGGCCGATCAACCCAAACGGAATCGCAAACGTAAGTCCGGTCCCCAGGTGTCCCCACGGCCGCGACCGCCGCGTGCTCTGCATCCATCGCAGCTGGTTGCGAAAGCTTAACCAGAACGGCGCATCCTGCACCATCAACCGGATCACATGCGTTGCCAGCTGCACCTTCGTTCCCTGGTTCGCCAGCCGATTCCCCAGCACAAAATCGTCCGCATAAAACTGTCCCAGATCGTCGAAACCGCCCACATCCTGGAAGCTCTTCCGCCGCACGGCCATGGTCGCGCCGAGCGCAAACTTCGTGCCTTCGAGCATCGTCGCTACGAGTACGCCCGAGCTCATCTCCACGCTCTTGCCCACTGCGTCCAGCTGTGCAGAAAACCCGCCTTCGGTCGTTCCGATGTACAGGCTCCAACCCAGCCCCACAGCGGGGTCTTTCAGGATCTGCACCATCCGCCGCAGATAATCCTTCTCCACCCGCACGTCCGCATCGCTGGTTACATACAAATCATTCTTCGCAACCGAATCCAGCTTCGCCAGCGAGTACACCTTCGCGTTATGAAACTTCGGCCGCGGCTCTCCACAAGTGACGTAACGCGCCGCGACATGCGGATAGCGAGCCCCGACCTCTCGCGCCAGCATCAACCCCTCATCGGTCTCATGCCGCGCGCAAAACAGCAGCTCAAAGGGCTGCGGATACTCCTGCTCAAAAAACGTCTCCAGGTTTCGCTCCATCCCCGGCTCAGTCCCATGCAGGGGCTTGAGCATACTTACAGAAGGCAAAAAGTCCGCCGCCTCACCCTCCGCCCGTCGCCGCCGCAAACCGAAGCGCACGGCCGCCACCACGACCATGCAGCAGTAGATCGACGAGGTCACCGACCCGACCGTCGCCACCCAGAACAAAACCTGAATCAAAACCCTCATCACACCAACCGAAAGAAATGCCGCGGAACCACCGTTACGTCCGCTCCTTCAAGTTTACGTGAGCCCCTACCCCAGAATTGTCATCTCGACCGAAGTCCTCGTGCACCATGCGAGACGCAGTGGACAGACATGCTCTCGCCCAGCATGGCCGTCAGGCATCGTTGGCCGAGACCCTACTCCCCCTGCCCTTTGTCCCTTGTCACAACCCGGATCGGCCGCTTGAACGGTACCAGCCCCGGCCCCTGTTGCGCCTGCTGCATCTGGCTCAACATCTCGGTCCGCACAAAGTCGACGAACCCCTGCATCTGCCGGTTCATCTCCTCCATCCGCTCGCGCATCTGCAGCACGATCGCAATGCCGGCAATGTTCACGCCCAGATCCCGCGCCAGGTTCAAGATGAACTCCAGCCTCTCCAGGTCTTCATCCGTATACAGCCGAGTATTCCCATCCGACCGCGACGGCCGCAGCAAGCCCTCGCGCTCATACATGCGTAGCGTTTGCGGATGGATGTCGTACATCTCCGCGACTGCCGAAATCATGTACGCCCCACGGGATTTACGCTTCGTCGCCATCGCCTCCAGCATAGCCCAAACCGCGCTACACTCTCCACAGTCTTCGCAGGTCGCATCCAACCCAACATGAGCCGCAAACTTCTCGCACTCCCCTTTGCCTTCGCCGCCGGAGCGACCACAGCCGCAGTCGCAGGAACCGCCGCCATCGCCGTCGGCGCCGCAGCCTTCCTGATCGCCCGCGCCCTGCGCTCCACTGCCACGCTCTACCGGCCCGTCGTTGTCATCACTGGAGGCTCTCGCGGTCTTGGCTATGCCATTGCCTCCCGCTACGCCCGCGAAGGCGCGCGCCTCGTCCTCGCCGCCCGCAATCGCATCGAGCTCGAACAGGCCCAGGCCAGCCTTCTCGCCGAACACCCCAACATGGCCCCCGAAGACTTCTACCTCGTCGACGGCGACCTCACCGACCCCGCCGCCTGCGACCGCCTCATCCTCGCCGCCGTCAGCCACTTCAGCCGCATCGACATCCTCGTCAACAACGCCGGCATCATCGGCGTCGGCCCTCTCGAAGCGCAGCCTCTCGAAGCTTTCGAGCAAGCCATGCGCATCAACTTCTTCGCCGCCCTCTACACCACCTACGCCGCCCTCCCGCACATGATGGCGCAACTTCCCACCCGTGGACGCCGCGCCAGCATCGTCAACATCGCCAGCATCGGCGGCAAAGTCGCCGTCCCGCACATGCTCCCTTACTCCGCCTCAAAGTTCGCACTCGTAGGCTTTTCGGAAGGCCTCCACGCCGAACTCCGCGGCTCAGGGGTCCGCGTCACCACCGTCTGCCCGGGGCTCATGCGTACTGGCGGCGAAGAACATGCGGAGTTCTTGGGCGACACCGCCAACGAAAAGCGCTGGTTCAAACTTGCCGCCAAAACGCCGCTCCTTTCCGCCACCGCCGCCTACGCCGCCAACCGGATCTACTACGCCGTCCAGTCCGGTCGGGCCGAAATCACGATCACTCCGCAGGCCTGGCTCGGCGCACGCTTTGCCGGAGTG
>CAZZYB010000244.1:0-6381 GCA_964658125.1 uncultured Acetobacteraceae bacterium
CGGTCCGGCGGCTGAATTGGCCGCCGGATCCTTGTGGTTTTTGCACAATCAGCCGACGAAATCTACGTGGGCTTTGTGGGGGATGATGCCGCGCTCGTAGCCCATGTCGAGGAGCTTGCGGATCGCTTCGCGGCCGTCGTCGCCGTAGTTGATGGTGCGCTCGTTTACGTACATGCCGACGAACTGGTTGGCCAGCGAGGGGTCGAGGTCGCGGGCGAACTGCATGGCGTATTCGAGAGCGGCTTCGCGGTGATCGAGCGCGTGCTGGATGCTGTCGCGGAGGGCGTTGGTGGTGATGAGCTGTACGTCTCCGGGAAGCGAGCGGCGAATGGCGTTGCCGCCGAGGGGCAGGGGCAGGCCGGTGAGATCGCGCCACCACTGGCCCATGTCGAGGATCTTGACGAGGCCGTCTTTGGCGTAGGTGAGCTGGCCTTCGTGGATGATGAGGCCGGCGTCGAACTCGCCTGAGAGGACTGCGGGGATGATCTTGTCGAAGTCGACGGTGACGGTTTCGATGTCGGGAGCGACCAGCTTCAGGGTGAGGTAGGCGGTAGTCATCGTGCCGGGAACGGCGATGCGCATCTTCTTGATCTCGTCGAGCGTGTAGCGGCGGGCGGCCACGATCATCGGGCCGTAGCCTTCGCCCACTGAGCCTCCGCAGGCCATGAGGGTGTAGTTGTCCTGGATGTACGGGTAGGCGTGGAAGCTGATCGCGGTGACGTCGTAGAACTGCTCGTTCAGGGCCTTGCGGTTGAGGGTTTCGATGTCGGTGAGGGTGTGGTGGAAAGCGTAGCCTGGGACTCGGACCTTGTTGGTGGCGAGACCGTAGAACATGAAGGCGTCGTCGGAGTCGGGGCTGTGCGCGATGCTGATGGTGCGGATGGCGTTTGCTGCAGTGGTCATTGTGTCCTTTGAAGATGATGGTGACGCAGAGGTGCGTCGGAGTACAAACGTGAAACTAGATTAGGCGCGTGTGTATCGGCCTAGCGAGCTGTACATGCCGGCCGCGGCGACGATCTTGATGGCTTCGCCGGGGAGGAAGGGGAGGACGCCACCGATCCAAGCTGCTTGCACCGATCCGTGGGTGTAGTGCATGAGCCAGCCGGCTCCGCAGACGAAGAGTACGGTTACGGCTGCGGTGCAGCCAATCGACGCCGCGAGAAAGCGGGGCTTCAGGGTGCGTGAGACGGCCCCGGCGATGAAGGCGACCAGCGGGTAGGACATGAGGTAGCCGCCGGTTGGGCCTACTAGTTGGAGGACGCCGCCGGGACCGCCGGGGGCGAAGACCGGGAGGCCGAGCGCGCCTTCGGCGAGGTAGGCGAGTAAGGCGAAGAAGGCTGTTGTGGGTCCGAGGAAGAGGCCTACGCAGAGGACTGCGAGTGGCTGGAGCGTCAACGGGACTGGCGTGAACAAGAGGGGGATTGAGACGTGGGCCGCGGCGGCTACGACCAGTGTCGCGGCGAGACCGAGAACTACTTTGCCGGGAATGGAGCGTGTGAACTCGGCGGTCGAGAGGGAAGTGCTGGATTGAGGAAGCGCGGTCTGCATGTGTAGTCCTTGTACTGCAAGCTTATAGCCTGGAGGGGTCGCGGGGATCGGCGGTTGAGAGGGCGCGCTTTCGGCGTCTCGCGCGACGGACGTGCCTTGCTATCGAGATAGAGGCCCAGAGAAGCGCGATCAAGGCGATGGTCGAGATGACGAAGAGGATCCGCATCGATGCCTGCTAAGGATAACAAAGGGCGATGTGCGCGGGCGCTTGAAGGCGGTCCGCGGAAAAGGGTATCGAGGCTGATTCCACCATGCAGGCGTGGGTGGAAGTGCGGCGGCGGCGCTGCCATACTTGTCTCTAACAGGGCCCTTATGAGCAGTCTTCTAAACCACCAACAGAGCGCGCGATGGACAGCTGCTGTCGACACGGCGCAGACGCGCGTTTACGGTCTGCGGCGCAAGGCTGCGACGATTGCGGTAGCAGCTTTGGCTGTGTTTATGGGGTATCACGTTGTGTTTGGGCAGAATGGGTTGACTGCTTATGAGCACAAGCGGCAGGAAACTCGGGCTCTGAAGCTGCAGGTGCAGGAGTTGCAGCGGGAGAACGATCGGCTGGGCGGGCATGTGGCACGGCTGAAGGTTGATCCTTCTGCGATCGAGCACCAGGCGCGGGAAGAGCTGCACTACACGCGGGCTGGCGAGGTGATTTACACGCTGCCGAACGAGCCTAAGACTCAGGTTGATCCAAACGCATCTAAACCCTAGTAATTACTCGGGCTCGGAGGCAATTTGGATATCCTCAGTAGAACGGCGCCCACTGCGGATCATCGCCTTCATTACGGAACGGACCCTTTACAGTTTGGAGACTTGTGGCTGCCTGCGGCCAAGCCGGGGCAGGTGTTCCCGGTTGTGGTTTTCATCCATGGCGGGTGGTGGAAGTCTGCTTACGACCTACTTTATGGAAGCCATGTATGTGCTGATTTGAAGGCACATGGAATTGCTGTCTGGTCGCTGGAGTATCGGCGGGTAGGTGATCCGGGTGGGGGGTGGCCGGGGACCTTTCAGGATGTGGCTGCGGGGTTCGATTACCTCTCCAAGTTGTCAAGGAGCTATCCGCTGGATCTACAGCGGGTTGTTGCCATGGGGCATTCGGCCGGTGGGCATCTGGCGTTCTGGCTGGCAGGACGGCATCACATTCCGCATACCAGTGTGTTGAGTGAACCTCAGCCTGTCGTGCAGTTAGCTGGGGTGGTTGGTTTGGCCGGAGCGGTGGATCTTCGGCTGACGGTCGATCTCGGTGGAACGTTCCGGTTTACGAGTGGCAAGCCTTCCGTCGTGAGCCTGGTTGGGGGGCCTCCGAGTGAGATGGATGAGCGGTATCGTGCGGCTAATCCTGGGGACTTGCTTCCTTTGGGTGTGCCCGAAATCCTCTTTCAGGGGAGCAAAGATGATCAGATACCGCCTACGCTGCCGGAGCGGTGGGCGGATAATGCTCGGCGGCAAGGCGACTCGGCTACCGTGACGATTATTCCGGGGGCCGATCATTTTGATGTGGTCGATCCGGAGAGCAAAGCCTGGCCGGTGATTCGGTCGGCGGTGCTGCACGGATTGCGTTTGGGGTAAAAGGCCCTCCCCCTTATTTGGTGCAAGTGCAGATAATGCTATGGTTAACTGGGGACTTCGGCACCGGTCGGCGTGTAAGTGTTGAAAATAAATGACTTGTCTGCAAAGTATTCAAAGCAGGTGGGTTAGGTATTAAATGCGATGACCCGGCGGTGGCCGGGTCGTGGTCGTGTCCTGCTTTTATTGTAATGGCTGTGTCAAGCCTTTTGGCGGATTGACATCTATAGGCCGGGCTTTCAGCCCTCGGTTCGGTTGGCCTCACACATGGGGCTGCGCCCCATGCTGGTATAGGGCGCGCCGTTGGCGCTTGGAGCAGTAGCAAGCGCGGGCAGCCGGGGTCAACCAGTGCAGGCCGTGGAAGCTAACTTGTGAAGTGTCAGAGTGCTAGTTGGATGACGCGGGGGTGGGGTGGGAAGTGGCTGGGGTGAAGGGCTCCGGTGAAGCAGCGGAGGCCTTCGATCAGGGTGTGGGCTGGGGTGTTCAGGTATTCGTCGGGGATGCAGAACACCTGGCCCGTGCGGACGGTGCGGAGGTGTTGCCAGTTGCGCTGCTCGATGACGCGGGCGAGGGGGACCCGGTCGCCGGCGCCGCACCAGGCGAAGATCAGGATGTCGGGATCGGTGGCGGCTACTTCTTCGGGGGTGGTGTGGGAGCCGGGGTCTCCGAGGAATTGGCCGCCCGCGGCTTCGACGAGTTCGGCTACCCAGTGCTGGGAGCGGATGAGGGGCTTGCCCCACTCTTCGCAGTAGACGGTGGGGTGAGGGAGGGTTTGGGTTCGTTCGCGGGCTATGGTGAGGTGCGACTCGAAGTCGGCGATGAGGTGCTCGGCTCCTTCGGTGGCGTTGGTGAGGGTGGCGAGGAGGCGGATGTCGGCGAAGATGTCGGCGAGGGAATGGGGGGCGAGCGCGAGGACGGGGAGGCCGGCTTTGAGGATGGCGGCGAGGGACTCCATGCGGTAGGGGACGGAGGCGATGACCAGCGTGGGGTGGCAGGCTTCGATTTCGGCGGTGTTGGCGGTCCAGGAGTCGTGGAGGATGGGGAGGTTGAGGGCGGCAAGTTCGGGGAGGGCTTCGAGGCAGTATTTGGTGAGGCCGCAGAGGGTTTCGAGGCGGTTGAGGGCGGCGAGGGTGAGGGTGATCGAGGGTTGGAGGGAGACGATGCGCATTGGGGTGATGGTAGCGCAGGGGTGGGACTGAGGTGGTGTGAAAGATTCAGGGTCGCGCGTTGCGCGATCCTTACTCTGGGCCGTGGGTAATTATGTACTTTACGCGGTATAGGTGGGGTGGGATGATGCGGAGTATGCAGTTAACCAGGTGGTGTGAAAAAGACGGGTTTGTGCATCAAAAGTGGAATTCTCCTCTCTTTGGAGTCCCACTTTGGGCGTTATCTGCGGCTTTGCTTGTCCGTTGGTATTTCCACATTCCCCCACCTGGTTACGCCATTGGTGCTCTGGCTGTTGTGGCAGGCATCATGAGCGTGCGAGAGATGAAAGTGCTGGGAAAAATTAGCTGGGTAGTCTTGCTCGGGTTTCTCCTCACTACAGAATTTCGCGCTATTGATAGTGATCGGGCGCAAAATGCTAGAGAGCTTATTGAACAAAGAAAAGAGCAAGACGCTAAATTCCAAAGCATCTTAGAAACTCAAAATAAGGACTTCCAGGTAACCGCGCAAAGTATCGAAGATGTCTACTCGCAGAATCAGCAGCACTTTGGATCCACAATGAGTGGAATCTCACGCGAGGTTAACACCTATACCGGTGGCGATTCATTTGCCGTCTTCACCTATGTACCATCGCAAGGTTTTCTATTTTTTATTCACAAGGGCGACTACCCTTTATTTTCTGTCGTTGCCCGAATCAACGATTTAGATGGTCCAAATCATGGTCTTCCGGGAACTTACGTGCAGGTCGGGGACATGATCCGGGGTCATGGGTCAACTCTCCCGACTCCAGAATTTATTAGGACTGCGGACCCGGCTCGAGAGACGATGAATTTCAATATCTTTTTTACAGCGCGCAACGGAGACTGGACCGAGTTGTTTAGGGTGCGTCGCGACAGTGCCGGCAACTTGGCGAGGGCCGTGATCGTGGAGGGTGCGTTCTCCACCATGAAGAAGGCAGCAGTCGTTGCGAAACCATCGACAAAAATTTCCCCGTGGAAGCTTTAGATAAGGAGTTTAAGCAGTTTTCCGCCTCTGCTCATAAAACACCGACATGTAATTAGTCTGAGTTTCTTTATAGCGTCGCGGAGCGGATAGGGCTATTCCGATTAATGAACCTAAAGATCGAATAAGCAGGTCTCTCCACGGCGCCCGCAAAGTGCGCAGGATTCGGTCGAGATGACAGAACTGTGGAGGTTATGAAGAGAGCGGTCGGGCTTCGGCCGATACCTCACCCTTCGCAAAGGCACGACGGATGAGCCACCCGGAATTGTATGGTTCTTCAGGTAGGAAGTATTGAACGCCATTCCCTTTGAGAGTCTTGCCAGCGCGATCAAAGAACGGGAGAAAAGCAGGTTCCTCGCCTTAGCTCGGAATGACAATTTTTCTTTGGAGAAATTGTCTAAGAAAGCGGATGTGGGCCGAAGCTCGGACTCGGTCGAGGTACGAAGAGCGCTGGATATCGAGGCTGAAATGTCCGAGCAGTGCGGGTCGCGTTGAGAGTTTGGCAGGTCCTTCGGCTTCGCTCAGGATGACAGAGTCGTGGTGGTTCCGGGCGGTTCTGAACTTCGAGCTTTGAGGTTTGAGCGTAGAGGAAGGACAGGCAACGACAAAGGAAGCAGCAGGTCTCTCCACTGCGCCCGCAAAGTGCTCGGGCTTCGCTCGAGATGACAGAGTTGTGGGGGTGTTGGGGAGAGCGGTCGCGCTTTGCGCGATGCCCAACCTAACGACGATGAAGCCGTCGTGAGGATGGGGCACCCGGATTTGGGGCGGGTAGAAGGCTTCGCCTCTTGTTCGCTTATGATGGGGCGATGGGTTGGGTTATGCGATCGGCGGCGGGGTTGCGGCGGGAGATTAGTGGGCGGAATCTTCAGCGGGCGGAGAGGATGGTGCATGAGGCTACGTTTGGGGCCGTGCCGAGCGTTGTGTATGCGGAGGAAGAGGGTGCTCCAGCAGCGCTTGCGGTTGCCAGTAAGCAGCGGGGTCCATAGCCTGCAAACTCCAGAAAGGTTCGACGCTGCCAACCCATCAGTGCCAAGCAGCTCACTCGAACCATGTGTGTAGCGAGCCACTTGCCTTGTCAGCGAGAACACCAGATGTCGATGCTTTAGC
>CAZZYB010000245.1:0-6368 GCA_964658125.1 uncultured Acetobacteraceae bacterium
CCCCTTGAGGGACGCGCAGGCCGGACAGTTTGCCGTTCCCGCAGCGGCCGCCGGCGCCAGAGGCGAAGCCTGGTCGGTTGCGAAACCGCGGTTCTGACGATTCCCAATCTCGTGCGGCGATCCTTCGATGTCATAGCGTAGGCCAGCGTTGATGGTCAGGCGATTGGAAAGCTTGAAATCGTCCTGAATGTAGAAGGCCTGGTAGCGCCAACGGTAGCCGAGCCGTGGGGTGTACTGGATGATGCCGTTGTTGGGGAAGCCCGTGATCAGCGAAGCCAGAGCCGAACCCTGCGTGCTGCTTTGGCTCGCAAGCGGATTCTGCTGGGTTTGCGCGCGAGTGAAGTTGAAGCCGCCTTGTCCGAGAACGAACGAGCCGCCACCGGTGTTGTAGTCGAAGTCGCGAAGATCCGCACCGATGTGCAGGGTGTGGCGGCCCACAAGCCAATTGATGCTGGGCTGGAAGCCGATCGTGTTGCTGATGCCGTAACGGGGAGCACGCGAACCGCAACCCGTAGAGCCCAGGCCGTTGCAGTTGATCGTGTCTCCATTGTTGTTATCGAACGAGAGCTTCGGCGCCACATCGACGAAGCGCTGGGCCGCATAGTTCGACGAGAATCCGAGCGAAGTGATGTCCACAGCCGCCGAGCGGGCGCGATCGACAAACTCGTAGTATCGCGTATACGAACCACGCAAATCCATGGAAAGCCGTGAAGTGAACTGGGTGAGAGAGTCGAACACCGCATTGTCATTCACGCGTTGCAGCGGATCTTGTGCGTCGATCAAGGCCCCCGTGAAGGAATAGGGTCCCGGGTCATCCTGATTGCGCCGCCCATGGGCGTATCGGACGTAGACACGCTCCCTTTGTCCGAAGTTTTGATCGACGCGACCGATGAAAGTGCGGTAGCGGTCCGTGCCGAGGTTGGCACCGGAGTTGAAGTTGTTCGTTGCGGTTGTAGTAAGGATGTTGGGCAAGGGAAAGGACTTGAGCAGGGCGTATCCGGGGCCGGTCAAACGAGCGGGATTAATGACGTTGGGCACACCGTTGAACGTAAACTGATCCCGTATGCAGCAGACTCCGTTTGCGTCGAGGCGGGTTGTGTACGGGTCATAAATGTTCACTCCCGACGCAGAAAAGTCACCGTTCCGTTCCAATAGAGTGGGGACTCCGGTGAGGTTCACGTTGGGCGAGTTCTCCTTGTACTGCTCGACGCCAAAAAGGAAGAAGGTCTTGTCCTTGCCACTGAACAACCCAGGAATACCCACTGGGCCGGATACCTGCAGCCCGTATTGGTCGAGGCGGGGAGCGGCGACAAACGCCTTCGTGACGGGGTCGACGGCATAGAGCGGCGAGTTGGTGAACTTGTTCCCAACGCTGTTCGCGTTGAAGTTGTAGCGCTGCAAAAAGAAGTAAACGTCGCCGTGGTAAGCGTTCGTGCCGTTCTTCGTGACGATGTTGAAAACGCCGCCACCCGTGCGCCCATACTGCGAGTCATAGAAGTTGGCGACTACCTTGAACTCCTGCGTGACCTCCGCGCTGGGAATGAAAGCTACGTTGAAGTTGGCGTGCGACCGATCGCCCGCCGTATCGGAGTACGCATCATCGGGAGCACCGTCGATCAGGAAAGCGTTGGTCTGACGAAGGCCGCCATTGACCGAGAAGTTTGCCACGTCGCCATTGTCAAAGGGACGCCGGGAAGCGGGGTTTCCGGCAAACACCACGCCCGGAACAAGGTCAGCGAAGTTCAAAGGGTTGCGTCCGACCACGGGTAGCTCCGTCACCTTGACGTTGTCGATGAGCCCACCGCGCGTTGCACTGCCCTCGTCCAGCAAAGGAGGCGCATCCGTCACGTTCACTACCTCAGAGACCGACCCAACGCTAAGAGTGAAATCCACGCTCAACTTGTCGCCGACATGCAACACCACGCCGCTCTGCACATTCTGCTTAAACCCGGTCCTCTCCGCCGTCACGCTGTACGGTCCCGGCAGAAGGAACGGGATAGTGTAATCACCCCCGCCGCCGGTTTCCGCCTTCGTTTCAACGCCGGTGGCGTTATTTCGTACGGTCACGGTCGCCTGCGGAATCGCGCCGTGCGAGCCGTCTTCCACGTGACCGTTGAGAGTGGCGCGTGTCTCCTGCGCGCGCGCGGTAAATGCCGTGGACGCCAGAACGAGAAAGGACAGCACGGCAGATGCGGTGCCTCGGTTGCGGATGCAAATCATAATGCGGACCTCTCGAAAGCAATGAACAACTTGGGCACTACTTGGTTATTTCAATATTTGGAATCGGTTCCAATTAGTGAGCGAGAACACAATGCGCTTCTGAATAGAACAGTGTCAAGGATTATTTTCCGGCCGACCGCGGACTGCTCGGCCTGAGAAGTTTTCGCGGCAGAAGTATTACATTCAGCTTCAACTGCACCTTGACACCGGCGTGCGCGAAGCCTAAAGTTCCTTTTGCTGCGCTTGGAACCGATACCATTACTAACACACACGATAGACACGCCACGCTCACCTGGCGCACCCCGGCACTATCCGCTAGAGGCGATCGCATGGCAAATTGGAGGCACGGAATCATAGCGGCGGTAGTCGCCCTTCCCCTGTGCTTCATCGCCACGCGAACGCAAGCGCAGGCGTCTCCGACAGCGCCTGCCTCCATCCCCGCTACCCCGCACTGGCCGCCTGACGCTACCGGTCTCCGCCTCCACATGATCGGCAACGCACACATCGACGCTCCCTGGCTCTGGCCGCTATCCGAAGCCAACGCCGTCGTTCATAGCACCTTCCGTTCTGCTCTCGATCGCATGAAGGAAGATCCAAAACTAACCATGACCACCAGTTCATCGCAGTTCTATGAGTGGGTCGAAGCAAGCGACCCCGCAATGCTCGATGAGATTAGACAGCAGGTGAAGGCTGGCCGCTGGAACCTCGTTGGCGGCTGGTGGGTTGAGCCCGACGTGAATGTGCCAAACGGAGAGTCGCTCATACGCCAGGGCCTCTACGGACAGCGCTCACTGCAGCGCATCTTCGGCCGTCACGCCGACGTTGGGTACAACCCGGATTCCTTTGGGCACGCCGGCAGCTTGCCGCAGATTCTGAAGCTCCAGGGCATGCCCTACTACGTCTTCATGCGGCCTAACGCGCTCGAGAAGCCGGATATCAAGCAGAACCTTTTCCTCTGGCAAGGCATTGATGGCACGCGTGCGCTGACCTATCGGATCCCGTTGTTTTACGACGATCCGGGCGACGTACGGAGCCACATGGAGCGCACCGTCACGGCGCTTGCCGGTCAGCCCGAACGCACAGACATGGAGTTCTTTGGCATCGGCGATCACGGTGGTGGACCAACTAAAGAGAACATGCGTTCGATCCGGCAAATTCAGACGGAGCCCGGGGCGCCACACATTTTTTACTCCACTCCAGATCGCTACTTTGCAGAAGTCGCACCCCACCTCCCCAAGGACATGCAGATCTACGCAGGCGATCTACAGCATCACTCTGTCGGCACGTATACCGGCGGCTCCGCGATCAAGAAGCTTAACCGGATGTCTGAAGCAGCACTGCAATCAGCAGAAAAATTTTCTGCAATCGGTTCGATGGCATGGGGTTCCGCTTATCCCAAAGCGGAGTTCGCGAAGGCATGGCAGCGCGTGCTGCTGCTGCAGTTCCACGACAGCATGGCCGCAACCACTTTGCCAGAGCACGACGAAGCAGCACGTGACGGATACGGTCACGCGCTCGACGTGGCCAGCGAGGCACTTTATGGTTCGCTGCAACGGCTCGCGTGGCAGGTTCCAACCACCGACCCCGATTCGAAGTATGTGGTCGTCTTTAATCCGCATGCGTGGACGGCGAAGCTCAACATCGAGTACGACCTTGGCTGGGAAGAGAAAACACCTGCACGCGTTGAGGACGAAATGGGCCGGGTGGTGCCTTTCCAATGGATCCCAGCTTCCGCGGTCGTTAATCATCGCCAGCGCCTGGTAGCGCAGGTCGAAGTTCCGGCTCTTGGATACCGTCAGCTCCGCATCGCAAGATTTCTGCGGACGACGCACCACCTGCCAACGCCCCGCATGCCCAGGGTGAAGTCCTCGAAAACGACCATCTGCGAATTACATTTTCGCCGACCGGCACCGTTGGCCTGTTCGATAAAGACGCCAACCACGATGTCTTCCTCGGCGGACAAACCGGCATGCGCGCCGTACTCTTCAACGACGAGAACGATACCTGGGCGCACAAGGTCCGCACCTACGATAAGGAGGTCGGCGAGTTCAAACGCACCGACCTCAAGGTGATTGAGAGTGGGCCGCTGCGCGCTCGGATTCGAGAGAAACTCAGCTACGGAACATCGACGTTGAGGGTCGACTGGATGCTTTATGCTGGGAGCCGCAAGGTGGACCTTCGCGTATCGCTGGACTGGCACGAACATCTGAAGATGCTGAAATTCTCGTTCCCCGTCGACGTGAAGACACCCGCGGCAACCTACGAAATTGCCTACGGGGCGCAGGCACGGAACAACAACGGAGACGAGGACCCCGGGCAGCGCTGGATCGATGTAACCGGCACGCAGGCAGGCAAATCGTACGGTTTAACTGTGTTGAACGATGCAAAGTATGGATACAGCGTGAACGGCAGCGACATGCGCGTCTCGATAGCCCGTGCGGCCGTGTATGCCAATCATGAGCCCAAAGAACTCGTTGCCGGAGTTGACTATCAATGGATGGATCAGGGTGTTCAGACCTTTATGATGCGGTTGATTCCGCACGCTGGCTCGTGGCAGCAGGCCGACGTAACGCGTGCAGCTGAAGAACTCGTAACCGAAGTCCCCATCGTCTACCAGGGCATCCATCCCGGTGCACGTAAGGGCGCAGATACCTTCCTTTCCACGGACACTGCAAACATCATCGTCGAAGCCGTGAAGCAGGCCGAAGACGGCGATGACATCATCGTCCGCTCCTACGAGACGGCGGGTGCGCAGACAACCGCGACGATCAAGCTCGGCTTCGCCCAAACGAGCTGGACTGGCAAATATCATCCCTTCGAAATTAGAACGCTACGCATCAACCGGCACAGCAAACAGGTCAGAGAAGTTAGTGCGCTCGAAGAGTAATGCGATGACGGAAAGTGCCCAATGAAACGCTTGCTGGCGGGTATCGATATCGGCGGAACAAAGACGGCCGTAGTGCTGTGCGCCCATCCGCCTGACGTACTGTGGCGCGCCGAGTTCCCTACTCTTCCCGACGACGGTTGGCAGCCCGCGCTCGACCAGATCTGCACGTTGATGCGAAAAGGTATTCAAGAAGCCGGAGGAGACATCGCGTCCATCGGAGTCAGTTGCGGCGGTCCACTAGATCGTGTGCGCGGTGTCATTCAGCGGCCACCGAATCTGCTCACGTGGGACGAAGTTCCGATCAAGACCATTCTTGAAGATGAGTTCGGCGTGCCGTGCTCGCTCGAGAACGATGCCAACGCCGGCGCGGTCGCCGAGCACCGCTTCGGCGCCGGCCGCAGCTGTCAGCACATCGTATTCCTCACGCTCGGCACCGGCTTGGGTGCCGGGCTGATCCTCAATGGACGTATCTTTCGCGGAGCCAGTTCCATGGCCGGAGAGATTGGGCACGTACGCCTCACCGAGCACGGCCCGAGCGGCTACGGCAAAGCAGGTTCGGTAGAAGGCTGGGCTAGCGGAGGTGGCATGGCTCGCCACGGCATCATCACTGTCCAGCAAGCTGTCGCAGCGGGAGAGTCAACAGAACTGGCCGACAAGTTAGAAGCGCTCACCGCGCGCGATATTGGCTGGGCCGCGGCTCAGGGAGATGCCGTGGCAGCCCGCATCGTGGAGCACACCGGTTACCGCCTCGGAGAATCGATGGCGATTCTCGTAGATATTTTGAACCCCGAACGCATCATTGTCGGAGGGCTGGCACTGCGCTTCGGCGAACAATTGCTCGCTCCTGCTCGCCGCAGAGTGCAGGCCGAGGCCCTGACTGCGTCGGCAGCGACATGCTCCATCGTCACGGCTGAGTTGGGTGAAAGCATCGGCGACATCGCGGCAATCTGCATCGCGATGGGGCTTCATGGGCGTTGATTAGAACCCGACGAGCGCGCTTATGTCTACGTGCTGGCTAGTGCTCCAGGCGCATCTGTAGTTCCTCCAGCGTGTCGCCCTTGGTCTCTGGATAAATAAAAAGCACCACGAAGAATTGAACCGCGCACATTGCCGCAAAGAAGAAAAATGGTGCAGCGCGCGAGAACTTCGCGACCGCCAACGGAAACAGGAACGCCACAGTCGCGGCCATCACCCAGTGCGATCCGCTGCCAAGACTCTGTCCCTTGGAACGCACGCGCGTCGGAAAGACCTCGGCGATATA
>CAZZYB010000246.1:0-2889 GCA_964658125.1 uncultured Acetobacteraceae bacterium
TGCTTCGCGCAGACGTCGATCCCGTGTCCACAGGAGTGCAGCGGGGCTGATGCGGACGGCAGCGAGCAGATGTGCGTCGATATATCCGATGCCCAGACCGAAAAGCCGGTGCGCGGCTATGAAGTCCATTACCTCTTCATGTCTCGCCATTGGACTGCGAGGCAATTTGGAAAGCTGACGAATCACGGCGAGTCGATTCGCGATCGATCCCATAGCGATCTCGCCGATGACGAACGAATGAAGGAACACGCTGTTTGCATCGAGCAGCCGGACGAGACCGGCATTTTTGCTGCGGATGTGGTCCATCCAAACGGATGAATCTACGAGGATCACTTGCTGGGGCGTCGGCGAGGTGCGGCCTTTGCGTTAGGGTCGCTCCCGCCTAAAGCGATGAGTCGGCGAGCGGCTTCACGCTGGATCAACGCACGGAGACCCTCACGGACGAGGATGGATTTCTCCTCGATTCCCGTATAGGAAGAGGCTTCAGCGATCAACTCATCATCGAGAGCGAGCGTGGTTCTCATGATATCCATTTTAGCATCGAATGATGCGTCGATACGTGCCTGAAGTGCCGTTATGCTACCAAGTCTTCCAAGGAGCTTTGCCGCGGCTCCAGAGGTCTTCGAGGTGTTGTTTGTCGCGGAGGGTGTCCATGGCTTGCCAGAAGCCGTGGTGGAAGAAGGCGTGGACCTGGCCTTCGGTGACTAGCTTTTCTATGGGTTCGCGCTCGAACATCTGGGCGTCGTCGGTGATGGCTTCGATGACCTTTGGGGACAGGACGAAGAAGCCGCCGTTGATCCAGCCGCCTTCGTCGTTGGGCTTTTCCTGGAAGGAGTAAATCTGGGTGTCTTTGAGGCCGAGGGCGCCGAAGCGGGCTACCGGTTGCACGCTCGTGAGGGTGGCCTGTTTGCCGTGGCTGCGGTGGAAGGCGATGGAGGCGGTGATGTCTACGTCCGCTACGCCGTCGCCGTAGGTCATGCAGAAGGCGTCCTCGCCTTCAATGTATTTGGCTACGCGGCGGAGACGGCCGCCGGTGCCGGTGGCGTCCCCGGTGTCCACAAGAGTGACGCGCCAGGGTTCGGCTTCGGAGTTGTGTACGGTCATCTTGTTGTTCTGCATGTCGAAGGTGACGTCAGAGGTGTGGAGGAAGTAGTTGGCGAAGAACTCCTTGATGACGTAGCCCTTGTATCCGCAGCAGATGATGAAGTCGTTGATGCCGTGCTGGGAGTAGATTTTGAGGATGTGCCAAAGGATCGGGCGGCCGCCGATTTCCACCATCGGCTTGGGGCGGAGACTGGTCTCTTCCGATATGCGGGTGCCGAGACCGCCGGCGAGGATGACTGCTTTCATGTAGCGATGTCCTTAGGTCTTTCTGGTGCTTATGGTAAATGGGCGCGGTGGGTGTGCGAGGCGCCGCCGGTCGGCGGTATTGCAATCGAAGGGCAAAACAACGACGAACGCAAAGTGCGCAGACGGAAGGCTGTGTATCGGAGGGGGCGGATTGGTGGGGGAGCCCCTGATATTCTGAACGATATGAGCGAGCGGTCTGAGCAGCTTCGGCAACAAATTCTTGAACTTACAAAGGAGTTCCACGCGGAGGCTTTTCCGGCGCGGACGTTCGTTGAGGGCAGTTCGGTGGTCCCGGTTTCTGGCAAGGTGATCGATGCGGCGGATATGAGCGCCGTGGTGGATTCGGCGCTGGATGGTTGGTTCACCACAGGGCGGTGGGCGAAGGAATTTGAAAAGAAGCTGGCGCGGTTTGTGGGCGTGCGGTCGGCGTCGCTGGTGAATAGCGGATCTAGTGCGAATCTTGTGGCGTTGAGTGCGTTGACTTCTCCGAAGCTAGGGCCCCGCCAGTTGAAGCCGGGGGATGAAGTCATCACGGTGGCGGCGGGGTTTCCTACGACCGTCAATCCGATTCTGCAGAACCGGCTGGTGCCCGTGTTTGTGGATGTGGTGCTGCCTACGTATGAGATCGACGTAACCAAGCTGGAAGAGGCGAAGAGCGAGAAGACGCGGGCGGTGATGATCGCGCACACGCTGGGGAATGTTTTCAATCTCGATGCGGTTACAGCGTTCTGCAGAAAGTACAAACTGTGGTTGATTGAAGATTGCTGCGATGCTCTGGGGTCGACTTATAAGGGGCGGAAGGTGGGGACGTTTGGGGATATTTCTACGGTGAGTTTTTATCCGGCGCACCACATCACGATGGGCGAAGGCGGAGCAGTAATGACCGACAAGCCGCAGTTGCAGGTGCTGATTGACAGCTTTCGCGACTGGGGCAGGGATTGCTGGTGTGAGCCGGGTGTCGACAACACTTGCGGGAAGAGATTCGATTGGCAGTTGGGGACGTTGCCTTGCGGGTACGACCATAAGTACACGTACTCGCATGTGGGGTACAACCTGAAGGCGACGGATATGCAGGCGGCGCTGGGGGTTTCGCAGATCGATAAGCTGCCTTTTTTTATCGAGCGGCGGAAGGCGAATTTTGAGTATTTGAAGAAGGCGCTGTCGCCCTTGGAGCAGTACTTGCAACTGCCGGTGGCGGGCGAGAATTCCGACCCTAGCTGGTTTGGGTTTCCGATTGGCGTGAAGGAGGGGGCCCCGTTTACGCGGGACCAGCTTACGAAGGCGCTGGAGGCGAAGAAGATTGGAACGCGGCTTTTGTTTGCCGGGAATCTGCTGCGGCAGCCGGCTTATCAGGGATGGGAGTATCGCGTGGTGGGGGAGATGACGAATACGGATTACGTGATGAATCATGTTTTCTGGATTGGAGTTTTTCCAGGGCTGAATGAGGCGATGCTGGATTTTATTGTGAAGACGGCGATGGAGTTTGTCGACGTGGCGAAGAGTGGGTTGGTGGTGGTTTAAAAAGCAACGGCGAAACGC
>CAZZYB010000246.1:2918-6357 GCA_964658125.1 uncultured Acetobacteraceae bacterium
TTGCGATGTTTCGCAAAGCGAATAGTGGAAGCACGGAGGCCCGCGGTGGACGCGGGCTTTCCTGTCTTTGGTGCGAGAAGGTGTGTGCTAGGCTTTCCGCATGCGATCAGGATTTCTGGGTGGAATTGGTGTAGTGTTGCTGCTTTCGGCGGCCTATGGACAGGGGACTTTGGCGGCGCCGGAAGCTGCGATGGTGGCGGCTGTCGACAAGGAGGCTGTGGCTGGTCAGGAGTTACTGCGGCAGCTGGTGGAGATCAACAGCGGCACACACAATCTGGCGGGTGTGCGTGCGGTGGGAGCCGTGCTGGAGCCGCGGTTCAAGGCGTTGGGGTTTGCGACGCGGTGGGTGCTGATGGATGAGGTGCATCGTGCGGGGCACTTGGTGGCGGAGCATCCTTGTCCGGTTGCGGGGAAGTGTGGGAAGAGGATGCTGCTGATCGGGCACATGGATACGGTGTTCGAGAAGGACTCGCCGTTTCAGCACTGGAGTGTGGATGGCGATACGGCCACGGGACCCGGAACGAATGATATGAAGGGCGGCATCGTCATCATGCTGATGGCGCTGGATGCGATGTCGAGCGCGGGTGTGTTGAAGGATGCGGACATTACGGTGGTGCTCGATGGGGATGAAGAGGCGCATGGGGAGCCGGCGGCGGTGTCACGGCGTGACTTGATGGAGGCGGCGAAGAAGGCGGATGTGGCGCTGGAGTTTGAAGGGACTCCGCGGGTGAAGGGTGTGTACTACGGGAGCGTGAGCCGGCGGAGCTCGACTAGCTGGACGTTGAAGACGACGGGCAATACGGGTCACTCGTCGGGAATTTTTGGAGAATCGATGGGGTACGGGGCGATCTATGAGCTCGCACGGATTCTGGATGCGTTTCGTAGGGAGTTGCCAGAGAAGTATCTGACGTACAACGTTGGGCTATTGGCGGGTGGAACGAAGGTCGAAGCGGCGGACGATGGCGGGGCCGCGAATGCTGTGGGAAAGAGCAACGTGATTCCGCCGGCGGCGATGGCTTCAGGAGACATGCGAACGATTTCGAATGAGCAGACTTTAAAGACGCAGGAGAAGATGCGCGAGATTGTGGCGCAGCACTTGCAGGGGACTGGGGCGGAGATTGTGTTTTCGGAGGGTTATCCGGCGATGGCCCCGACCGATGGAAGCCGGGCGCTGTTGAAGACTTTGAATGAGGCGAATGCGGCGCTGGGGTTTGCGCAGATGCCGGAGCTTGATCCGATGCTGCGCGGGGCTGGGGATATTGCTTTTGTTGCGGATTTGCTGCCGGGTATTGCGGGGGTCGGAGCGACCGGCAGTGGGGCTCATGCGGCCGGGGAGACCGTGGATCTACCATCGCAGGTGGTGAATGCGAAGAGGGATGCGGTGTTGATGTATCGGTTGAGTTTGGAGAAGTAGGGGTCGGATCGGCGAAACGCCGATCCCTTCGGGAATGACAAACAATAGCTAAGAGTGCCAGGCGGCGGTGCGGCGGATAGCTTCGGCTAGTGGGACGGTGACGCGGAGGCCAAGTTCGGTTTGGGCGCGGGTGATTCCGGGGACGTAGGTGGCGGGTGAGGCGGCCGGGTTGGCTGTGCCGTCGATCTGGATGCGGAGGCCGGGCGAGAGTGTGGCGGCTACCAGGTAGGCCAACTCCGCGATGGAGAGGGATTCGTCGGATCCGACGTTGTACGCGCGGTTAGGTGCAGCGTTTGCGAGCATCGTCCAGAGCCAGATGGCCAGGTCCGACATGTAGAGGAAGCTGCGGAGGGGTGTGCCGTCGCCCTTGATGTGGATGGGTTTGCCGGCGAGGGCGTCGCGGATGAAGTTGCCGATGGCGAAGTGCTGGTCGAGCGGGAGGTGGGGGCCGACGAACGCGAAGCAGCGGGCGATGACGCACTGGAGTGGCGTATTGTGGGAGTAGGCGACGCAGAGATGCTCCGCCATGCGCTTGGCTTCGTCGTAGGAGCTTTGCAGGAGCAGTGGGTCGGGGCCTCCCGGGTAGGTTTCAGGGATTCGGGTGAGGCTGGTGATGTTGCGGCCGTACACGGCTCCGGAACTGGTGTAAAGCAGGCGGCGGGCTCCTGTTTGGCGGGCGAACTGGAGCACGCGGCGAGTGCCTTCGAGGATGGAGTCGGCCAGGTCGTAGGGGTTTGTGGGGGACGCTGAATCTGTGGCAGCGTGGAGGATGTGGGTGTGGGGTTCGGTGGGGAAGGCAAAGGTTCGGATGTCGCCTTCGAGGAGCTTGATGGCAGGGTTCTCGGCAATGTGTGGGGCTTTGAGGCTGAAGGCTGCGGCGTTGCGGGTGAGGACTGTGGCAAGGATGTTGAGGTGGAGTTCGCGGTTGGCGTGGAGGAGAGATTCGAGCAGCCAGTGGCCGAAGAAGCCGGTGCCTCCGGTAATGCAGATGCGGGAGCCGTCGAGCGAGGCAAAGATGTCGCGGGTGTGGGTGAGGATGTGGTCGAGGTCTTCGGCGGGGAGAGGCTTGGACATGCTGAGTTGATTATGCAGGACGCAGAAAGCGCCGCCGGGCATTCAGTCATGCGCGGCGGCGAGTGCATCGAGCTACTTGTGGCTGGCAGGCGCGCTGGGCGCGGGGGCAGGTGCCGATGCTGCTGGCGCGGATGCCGCTGGGGCCGAAGGTGCGGAGGCCGGAGCCGAGGAGTGCGAACCGCCGCCTCCACCGCCTCCACCGCCGGTGTATCCGCCTCCGCCTCCGGAGTGCGATTCACCGCCTCCGCGGGAGCCTCCGCTGTAGCCGCCGCCGCCTCCGGAAGAATTGCCTGCGCTGTTATGGGCTCCTCCGCTGTAGCCACCGCCGTTGTTGGAGTAGCCGCCTCCGCCGTTGTTATGTGTGCCGCCGCTGTAGCTGCCGTTGTTGCCGCCGGAGTAGGCCCCCGGGTGCGAGGTGGTGCCGGCGCTGGGAGCACCGTTTGTGGCTGAGGTCTCGCCGGAGTGTGGGCCTCCACTGTAGCCTGCGCCGGGGTGTGTAGTGGCGGTGTCGGTGCGGTCGCCGCCTCGATGCCAGGCGGAGGACGAGTTGGTGGCGCTTTCCGAGCCGGGGCGATTGAAGTAGCCGGAATGGGTCGAAGCGCCGGAATGCGTGGAGTCCGCGCGGACGAAGCCGTTTTCGGAGCCGGGCGCACGGAGCGGCTGATTGAGTGGCGCCACCTCATGAACGGGGAGCGTGACTAAACCTTTTTCTGCCGCGTCGCGATTGAGCTTGTTGAGCCTGCCGAAGTCGCCGCGCGGGATGCCGAGCCCGGCTGAGTCGTTGCGGATGACGAAGCTGCCGTTAGAGCGGTTGACCTGGGAGAAGGGGAGCGGCTTCGCGTTGACCGCGACGAGTGAGGCGACATGGCCCGGCGCGGGGATCGGGCGGGCGGGCAGCGGGTGATGCGTCGGATCGTGGTCATGATGGCGGTGGTCACCGTCGTGGCGATG
>CAZZYB010000247.1:0-6342 GCA_964658125.1 uncultured Acetobacteraceae bacterium
TACCCGACCCGGTCGGCCCCGTCACCAGCACCATCCCGTACGGCTCCTTGATATACCTCCGAAACCGCGCCAGGTCCTGCGGCGCAAACCCCACCACATCCAGCGAAAGCTGCTTAAACTTTTCCGACATCGACTCTTTATCCAGCACACGCAGCACAGCATTCTCACCATGCACGGTAGGCATAATCGACACACGAAAATCGATCAGCCTACCCTTGTACCGAACCCGGAAGCGACCATCCTGCGGCACGCGCCGCTCCGCAATATCCAGCTCGCTCATCACCTTGATGCGCGACAGAATCGTCTGATGATGCTCGCGCGCAATCGGCGCCATAGCTTGCTGCAGCACCCCGTCGATGCGGTACTTCACCAGCAGCGAATCATCAAACGTCTCCAGATGAATATCCGAAGCCCGTCGCTCGAGCGCCGTAAAAATCGTCGTGTCGACAAGCCGGATAATCGGCGAAATATCATCATCCGCCGTCAGCTTCTCAATCGAAATATTCTCGTCCGAGTTCTCCTCATTCGAGAGCACGTCGAACGCCAGCCCCTCGCTGGCCTCATCCAGCACCCGCTGCGACTGCTCGGTCTTCTTCAGCAGATCGGTAATCTGCGACAGCGTAGCCACACGCGTTACGATTCTCGTGCCCAACAAGCCGGAAATCTCGTCGATCACCATCAGCTTTGAAGGATCGGAAACCGCAATCGCCAGTCGCCCCTCAGTCTGTTCCAGCGGCACAAAGTTGTACCGGAACATCATGTCGACCGGAACCGACTTGAACAGCTCATGCTGAATCTTGAAGTTCTTCAGGTCGACAAACTCCGCATGATACCGCCGCGCCAACATCTGCGCGCGTTCCGCTTCAGAGAGCGATTCGTTCGAATACGGTGCTGCAACGGGAATAGTGGCCATGGTTACTTTGACTTTCTCTTGCGGGGTTTGATAGCTGCCATGCGGAGCGCATACGCTTCGGGGCAAATGTTGTTTTCGTCGAAAGTGTAGTCCTCATACCGCACCACAGGCTCGAAGACATTACCGCGAATCTTGCCGCCAATGTAAAGGAATCCGAGCGGCCCATATCGCGGATGATCTTTGAGCAGCTTCCCGAGCTTGAGCTTTGCTACAGCCGGCATGGCGTTTCCTCCCATCACGGCCAATCTGATGTAAGTTTACGCCGACGCTCTGACGTCCATACTCTAAGTCCCGCCCAAACTCAATATCGGCAGGTAAAGCGCAATCAAAATAATCACCACCACCACCCCCATAACGATCAAAATCACCGGCTCGATCAAGCTCATGATCGCCCCCAGCCGCGTCTGCACATCCTCCTCAAAAAACTCCGCCACCGAGTTCAGCATCTGCGGCAACGCGCCCGTACTCTCGCCCACTTCGATCATCTCCACCGACAGCTCCGGAAACACCTTCGTCATGTCCAGCGACACCGACAGACCCTTGCCCTCGCGCACGCTCTCCACCGCCGACGTCACCGCCTTCGCAATCTGCCGCGACTCAATCGACTTCGCCGCCGTCTCCAGGCTCGGCACCAGCGGCAACCCGCCTGTCAGCAGCGTCGAAAGCGTCCGCGAAAACAGCCCAACCTGGTATTTCAACCAAACCGACCCAAAAATCGGCAGCGACACCCGCACCTTATCGATAGCTGTCGCGCCCGAATCCGTCTTGCTCCACCGCATAAAAAGCCAGATCGCCAACCCCAGCACCGCAGCAAAATAAAGTCCGTAACTCTGCGCAGCGCGACCCAGGTTCAACAGAAAAACCGTCAACTCCGGAAGCTTCGTCCCCAGCTGGTCATACAACTGCGCAAACCGCGGCACCACAAACGTAATCAGGAAGATGAACAACCCGATCACCATCACAATCAGAAACGCCGGATAGATCAGCGAAGCCTTCAGCTTCTTCCGAAAACTCAGCGAAACCCTCTGAAAATCCAGAAACCGCTGCAGCACTTCCTCAAGATTTCCCGACCGCTCGCCCGCCAGCAGCGTCGTCGTATAAACCAGCGGAAACCCGCCCTGCGCTTCGAACGCCGAAGAGATCGCCTCCCCCGTCTTCACCCGAGCCGCCACATCCTCCAGCTTGCCGCGCAGATTCGTATCCTTCTGCCGCTTGGCCAGCAGCTCCAGCGAACTCAGAATAGGTAACCCCGCGCGAATCAGCGTCAAAAACTGCTGGTTGAAGATCAGGAACGTATCAAGCTTGACCTTCTTCTTCGTCGAGCTGCCCCCCAGCACCGACTTCGCCTTCACCGAATAAACGAGATAACCCGCCTGCACAAACCGCGACCTCAACTCTTCCGCCGTCGCCGCCGTATGTACCTGCTCCTGCACACGTCCCCGGTCATCCGCGAGTTTGATCGTAAATTCAGTCATGGAGTCCGTGCAGCGGCGCGCTTCACCATCTTAGACGGCTCACAAAGCAATGCGCTTCCTCCCAAAATGGTCTTCACGCCAGCTTCAGTTCAATCCTCTTGGCTTCCGCGTCCAGCGCCGTAATCCGGAAGCTCCTCACCTGCCCAGCCTCCAGCACCGCCGGCGCACTCCCCGCGGCAGGTTCACCGCTCTTCCACTTCGCCTTCAACATCGAGCTGAACGCCGACAGATCAACCCCGCCGCCGCCCGCAGTGCTCTCCGCCGCCACAGCCGCCGCCACCACCTTGCACGTCGCACGAATCCCCTCGCCAAGCTCCACAATTGCAGTATCCCCGGACACATCCACAACGCGCCCTGAAACTGAATCGCCAACCTTGTGCTCCTCCAGATACTCGGTCAGCCCTGTCGGCACCAGCTGTTTCATGCTCAGCTTGATCTGCCGCTTCTCAGCGTCGATCGCCAGCACCTGCGCCTTCACCACCTCGCCAACCCGCAGCACATCGGACGGATGATTCAGCCGCCGATCCACCGCAATCTCGCTAATGTGCACCAACCCCTCAACGCCCTCGGCAATCTGCACAAAAGCCCCAAAGTTCATCAGCCGACTCACCGGCCCCACAACCTCCGCACCCACCGGAAACTTTAGCGGAACCTCAACCCACGGATCGCCCAGCGCCTGCTTCAACCCCAGCGAAATCCGCTTCTCGGCCGGGCTCACATTCAGCACCACCACCTCCACCGTCTCGCCCGTCTTCAACATGTCGCTGGGTTTGCGAACCTTCTTCACCCACGACATCTCAGACACATGAATCAGGCCCTCGATTCCCGGCTCCAGCTCCACAAACGCGCCAAAATCCATCAGCCGCGTCACCGTCCCCGTCACCCTCTCGCCCGGCAGATACTTGCCCGGCACAGCATCCCACGGCTCAGCCTGCAACTGCTTCAAACCCAGCGAAACCCGGTTATTCTCCGAGTCCACCTTCAGCACCTTCAGGCGCAGCTCCTGGCCAACTTCAAGCACATCCTCAGCCGCATTCACACGGCTCCACGAAATGTCCGAAATATGCAGCAGCCCATCGATCCCACCCAGGTCCACAAACGCCCCATAGTTAGCCAGGCTGCGCACCTTGCCCTCGACGATGTCGCCCACCTGCAGCGTCTGAAACCGCGCAGCCTCCAACTCCTTCGCCTCGGCCTCGACAATCGCGCGGCGGTCGACGACCACATCCTCTTCTTCGGTATCCAGCTTGATGATGTTGCACGAAATATGCTGCCCCACCAACGCCTCAAGCTCCGCCGCATCCCGCGTCCCGGTCCGCGAAGCCGGCATAAACGCCCGCACCCCGATATCGACCGTAAGGCCGCCCTTAACCACCGCTGTTACCGTTCCGGCCACCGGCGACTTTTCATCGAAAGCCTTCTGCAGCGCAGACCAATCGGTCGCCTGCGCAATCCGTATACGCGAAAGCTCGTAGTAACCCTCGGGGTTCCGCCCGCGCACCGACACCAGCATCCGGTCGCCCGGCTTCACGTCGTCGCCATTGTTCGGGAACGAAGCGCGCGCCAGCACACCCTCAGTCTTGAACCCAATATCCAGCACAACCGACTCCGCATCGATCGTTACAACGGTCGCATCGATCTGCTTCGGCCCATCCGCCGCACTCTCAGCCTTGCGCGAGTGCGTCCGCTCGAACTCCGCAAACGCCTCCCCGAACGACTCCACCGGCTCTTCAACTTCCGTCGGCTTCTCCGCTTCAAAGGCCGCGGCGACTTCCGCGACACGCTCCGCGGGAGTCTCTACGGATGTTTCCGCAACAGGATTTTCGGCAACCAGGGTTTGAGAAGTTTCTTCAACGAGGGGCGAGGTAGGAATCATGTTTTCTTCAGGCATGGCGTCACAACCATTCTGTCACGACCTCCATGCCGGAACTTTTTCAGCAGATCGCCGTATCTCATCTTTTGCCTGAGGAGCCCCGATATGGCCACGCGAACCGTCGAGGAAGCAGAACGGGTCTGGGCGCGCGTGGCAGGCTGGGCGCTGATGGCCATCATTGTTGTCGGCCTCGCCGGAATGTACCTGCGGTCCGTAGGTGGTTCCGGATCGGCGATTCAAAACATCCTGGCCAGCGAACGCCGCTATCGGGTGGGTCTTGCCTGCGAATTTGCAATGCTCAACTGCGACATATTGCTGGCAGTCGCCCTTTACGGCCTGCTCAAGCGCATGGAAGCTTCGCTTGCGCTGCTCGGAACGCTGTGGCGATTCGCGAATGCCATCGTTCTCGCGGTCGGCGTAGTTGCTGCCTTCACGGCCCTGAACATTCTCGGGTCCCCACTGCCGCCTGCCACTTTCCCTCCCGCCCAGACCCAGGAGCTCGCCAGCCAGTTTCTGCGCATGCATAGCGCTGCCAGTCCCATTGGCCTGTGGTTCTGGAGCATGGGAGCCTCGGTCCACAGCTATCTTCTTTGGAAGTCGCGCTATATTCCGCGAGTCCTCTCCGGCGCCTATCTGGCTGTAGCCGTCATGATTTTCTTCGGATGCTTCGCCATCATGACCTCGCCCGCCATCGACGCCCTGATCGATCCGTGGTTTGTCCTACCCGATCTACCGGTGGAGCTGGCAGTAGCAATCTGGCTGATGATCAAAGGCGCGGAAATCCCTGCAAACGAACCTATTCAAGATAGCCTTTAGTCCGCGACCCAGGAAGCGGTCTCGCAGCCGTAGTACTCGCATCCTCAACGGGCCTTCACGGCCTGGACGAACATCTCGAGTCCAATGCAAAAGCCTCGCCGCAGCGAGGCTTTTGCGGTGTCCATAAGGCTTACACGCTGAAGCTCGACCCACACCCACAAGTCGACTTCACCTGCGGATTCTCAAACTTGAACCCCGCAGCCTCGAGCGTCTCCACATAATCCACCTGACAGCCGTTCAGATACATAGCACTCGTCGCATCGACGAATACCTTCAAATCCTCGAACCGCACCACTTTGTCCATCATCCCCGCCGCGTTCTCGAACGACATCGAGTACTGGAATCCCGAGCATCCACCACCCACCACGCCAATCCGCAACCCCGCCGGAACCGGGTCCTGCGTCGACATGATTTCCTTCACCTTCGCAATCGCGGACGGCGTCAACACCACCGGCGCAGTCGACGCAGGCGCGCTCACAACCTCAGGTGCAGTGACGACTTCGGGTGTAATGGTAGAGGTGGCCATGATTGATCTCCTTCAAACTTTGCGACCGCAATGCTCGCGGCACGCTGTACATGTCAAGTTTAGACGGCCCAGCCCACACTAGCAAGCACGCCGCTCCCTTTTAGATGCCCCGCTCAGGTTTCCGATGCATCCTCCGACCCGCAACAGGCATATGCTTGACCCAGCATGCGCATCCTCGAAGCTCTCGCATCCATCTTCATCAACACCTTCGGCATCACCCAGCCCTCTCCGGCAGCCCGCCGCCAGGCCGCCTTCTTCATCCTGGGTCTCCTCCTCGCCGCCCTGCTTGTCGTGGTAGTTGTCGCGGCTGTCCTCTATCAGGCCATTCACCGCTAAATCGTAAGAAAATCCTCGCTGCCCGTTGTTCCCCGGGCGTATGATTTCCCCACGGCCCACCTAACCTCCGAGCCCACGCTCGCCGGCATCCCGGACCGCAACCTGATTTCGGGGGACGCTCCAATGACCATTAGCCCATGGATGCTCATCGTATGGAGTCTTAGCGCAGCCGCTTTCGTCGCGCTCATCATCTACCGAGGCCACCTCACCCGCCACGAAATCGACACCGTCTTCCTCAACGAAAATGTCGACTCCGAACGCGAACTCGAACACGCCGAAATCGGCCGCCAAATCAGCCGCGTCGACCCCTTGCTCAAAACCGCCGCCGTAGCCGCCGCTTTCATGACCGTCCTCGTAGTCGGCCTCTACGTAGTTAAACTCCTCCCCACCGTCCACTTCCAAT
>CAZZYB010000248.1:0-6337 GCA_964658125.1 uncultured Acetobacteraceae bacterium
GAACTCCCACCAGCCATCGCCTAGCCCTCAAACGCAGAAAAGCGCAGCCAAAGCCGCGCTTCCCCTTCACTCTTCACTCTAGGCTCTACACTCTATTTCGCCGCGTTCTTGAACACCTGTTCCGCGAAGAAATTCTCGACCTTCGCCTGGTCCCGCAGCATCTCGAAGAACGCATTCTTCAGCAGCTGCGACCGTCCATCCCGCAGTTGTTGCCGGATCGCAGACTGCACCCGCGGATCATTGATCTCGCGCTGCCCCGCCGGCTCCCGGCTGATCAACTTATAGATCGAGTAGCCCACCGGCTTGCGCGTCGTGCTGTCGAGCAGCGGTATGATGTCCGTCATCTTCCCCGGCGCCAGCTTCATGATCGCCGCATACGTCGTCGGGTCTGCCTTCATCTGCGACTCCTGTACAAACCCCATATCGCCGCCATTGGGAGCCGTATCGGTCCGCTCCGAAAAATTCATCGCAATCGTCCCAAAGTCCTCGCCCGAATCCAGTCGGTTCTTCAGCGCCTTGATCTTCTGTAGAGCCTCTTCCGGCGTGCTCGCCTTCGATCCCTGCAGATTCCCCGCCTGCGGCGCGGGCACACCCGTCACTTGAATCTGCGCCAGGTGGTACTGGTTCTCAATCAGGTTGAACTCAGCCTTGTGCGCGTTGTAATAGTTCGTCACATCCGCGTCGGTCACAGTGATCTTGGAGTTGATCTCCTTGTTCAGCAGCTTGTCGATCGTCAGCGACCGGCGCAAATCGTGCTTCACATCGTCGATCGTGTGGTCGCTCGCCTTCAACCGCTCCTGAAACTGCTCCTCGGTATACGGAGCCTTCATCTCGGCCAGCTTCGCATCCACTTCCTCGTTGGTAGCGGTCAGGTTCACCTTCGCTGCACGCTGCTCGACGATCTCTTCGGTGATCAGCTCATGCAGAATATTCAGCCGCAGCGAATCCGCCTGGTCCTGCGACGGCGTCTGCTGCTGAGGGTTAGAGGCCAGCTGCGCGTTGTAGACCTTGTCCACCTCGGCACGCTGAATCGCCTTCCCATTCACGGTAGCGACAACGCCATCCTGTGGCCCCTTGTGGCAGCCTGCGGCAACGAGTGTAGTGGAGAGCAAAATCGCAGAAACAAAACGGACGGTAGCGGTATTCGACATGTGTGGGGAGGCTTCCTGGCAGCGCTTAAGTCGCGCAAATCTCGTGCAGTCCAGTTTACAGGATGCGCCCCGCTCGACGCACCTACGACACCAGCCCATGCCCATCCGCCGCCGTAGGATCACGCTCCGGAACCCGCCGGAACCGCCCCCGCAACCTCTGCAGCGGCAGCTCCACCGCATACCGCATCGCACTCGCAAACACCACCGACAGCGCCAAACCCAATCCCATCCGCAGCGGCCAGCGCATCGGCGCGCGCGCGGTGATCGTCTCCAGCACCAGGTAGTGGCACAGATAAAGCGTGTACGAAATCCATCCCATGTACCGCACCACGGGCCACTCCAGCCAGCGCACCGTCCAGTGCTCGATCCGCGAAATCGCAAAGCTGAAAATCACCAGCAACAGCACGGCCTGCACGCTGTATCGCAGCGAATCCCGATACAGCTCGCCGCGTATGCCCAGCGACAGCACCAGTCCCGCCACCGCCACTCCAAACACCCAGGCCTGCCCACGCTTCGGCAAAAGTGTGCGATCGCCAAGCATCGGGTTGAAGAACATCGCCAGCACCGCGCCCCACAAAATCGAGTCCAGCCGAGCGTCCGTAGCGTAATAGTTCCAGCTTGGATTTGCCTGAAAGTGGTCGAGCACACGGAAGCTCCGCCAACCCAGCTCCAGCAGACAAAATCCCACCAGCCAGAACATCCGCGTCCGCTGCGAAAGCCGCGAACGATTCAGCGCCAGGAACACCATCGGAAACAGCAGGTAGAAGTGTTCCTCAATGCACAGCGACCAGATGATGCTCATCCCCATAGGCGCATAGATGTTGAGCCCAATGCCATACGCTCCCAGCGCATAACCATAGTTGAAGTAATAGAAAACCGTGCTGACAAACCCCGCCAGCGTCCCTCCCGCTCCATGCACGATGAAGCGGCCAACCAGCTCCGCCAGTCCATAGACGATATACAGCGGCACCAGGATCCGCAGTGCCCGGCGTATATAAAAATCCCGCAGCGAGACGTCGCCGGTCCGCTCAAATTCCTTCCGCAGCAGCGTCGTAATCAGGTATCCACTAAGGAAGAAAAAGATCGTAACGCCCAGCGTAGCCGGCAGATAAAACGAAATCCCCGGCGGCGACGCATGCGCCAGGAACACCATCATGAACGCAATCGCGCGTATCCCGTCCAGCCCCGGAATGTAAGACGAGCCCCCGCCGGGTTTTGCCTGTGTGCTCGCCATCGACGTCTCGCGTTACAGCTTACCCAACTCGACCAACCGCACGCTCTCAATCGCATCCACGCTGCGCAAATCCGCCAGCGCCGATTGCAACTCCGCCTGCGCCTCTTCCGGCACATCCAGCTGCACCACCGCCAGCGCCTGACCTTCTGGCCCCGCCTTCACCCGAGCCTTCGCCGACCCGCTCCGCCCCAGCGCAAAGTTGCCAATATTCAGCTTGTGCTCGCCGAGGATCGTGCCAATGCGCCCCACCACTCCGGGCACATCCTTGTTGCGAATAATCGCCACGGTCCCCGAAAGCTCCGCCTCAATATCAATGCCGTCGTAGCTCAACAGCCGCGGCGAGTGCCCATGCAGCACCGTCGCCACACCCGTCCAGTCCCCCTGCGCCGAGCTGCTCGCCCAGTGCAGCGACATACGCAGCGTCGCGCCCGTGCCGCCGACAATGTGTTCCCGCTTGTCTTCCTGAATCCGTATGCCGCGCTCTACAGCAGCCGCAGACGCATTGATACGGTTGATACCGTCCGCGCCATTCAGCACGCCGGCAACCGCCGCATTCCGAATCAGCTCCGTCTTCAACTGCGCCAGCCGGCCGTTATACGTCAGCGTAATGCTCTCTACATGCCCTGCCTCAGCGCTCGTCTCCGAAGCCGACCCCGCAGCATGACTCAACAACTGCCCCAGCCGCGCAGCCATCTCGATATAAGGCGAAACCTCCGCGTACTCCTCTTGCAAAAGCGAAGCCACGTTCACCGCATTCTGCACCACACCCAGCTTCAAGTAGTCGCGAACCTGCTCCGCCAGCTGTATCCCGATGGCCTCCTGCGCTTCATCGGTCGACCCCGCAATATGCGGCGACAGCAGCACATTTTCCAGCCCAAAATAAGGCGAATCCTTCAGCGGCTCCGCGCGGAAAACATCCAGCGCCGCCCCCGCAACCTGCCCCGACTTGATCGCCTCCGCCAGCGCCTCATCGACGATCAGCTCGCCTCGCGCGCAGTTCACAATCCGAATCCCAGGCTTCATAATCGCCAGCGAATGTTTGTTGATCAGCCCTTCAGTCTGCGGAGTCAATCCCACGTGCAGCGAAAGAAAATCCGACTCGCCAAAAATGTTATCGATCGGCACCAGCGTCACACCGTTCTCGCGCGCAATCACGGGCGCCACAAACGGATCGTACCCCAGCAGATTCATGCCAAACGCCTTCGCCCGCCGAGCCACTTCAAGCCCAATCCGCCCCAACCCGACGATCCCCAGCGTCTTGCCGCGCAGCTCCGACCCCTGCAGCGACTTCTTGTCCCACTTGCCCGCATGCATCGACGCATTCGCCCGCGGAATCGCCCGCGACATCGCAATCATCAGCCCCAGCGTCAACTCCGCCACAGCAACAGCATTCGCCCCCGGCGTATTCATCACCACAATCCCGCGCCGCGTAGCTTCGGTCGCATCGATGTTGTCGACCCCCACGCCCGCGCGTCCAATAATCCGCAGCTTCGGCGCCGCAGCCATCAACGCCGCATCAGCCTGCACCGCCGACCGCACAATCAGCGCATCAGCATCGGCAACTTCAGCGGCCAGGCCGCCCGCGGGAATCTTATCGGCAGTAACGACATTCCAGCCGGGTTCTTTAAGAAGAATGGCAAGAGTAGAGGGCGAGACTTTTTCAGCAAGAACGATCTTCAAGGCTGCTCCAAATCGCGATATGCGTATCGCTTCCAGTGTAGCCGCTCGAGCCCGCCAGCTGCTCCCGCGTGTCGCTAAAAATCGTCGCGCAGCGGATGCCTACATTCTTCAGATCATCCGACAACGTCGTGGCTCACGCCCGGCGAGAATACGTCGTTATAGATCCCGCAAATGAATGCGATGCCTACAGTGCGAGCAGATGCTTGCGTCCATTCTCCAACGCATTCGGATCGATATGCTTGTCGAACGTCACAAGTACCCCATCGTGTTTCCTCGCCAGTGCGAGCAGATAAAGGTCGGTAACCTGATTGTGAGATGTCAGGCGGTTAAGATGAACTCCAGGCGTCTCCAGGAGGCTCAGGTCGTCACCCCAAAAAACATGCCCGGAGACAGCTCGGATCACTCTCAAAAGAGCACCTGCTCTTGCAGGGTCTCCGGCGGAATTGGGCAATCGCGGATTTCCAAGTATTCTCAGTACCGCGTTTTCCGTGATGGGACAGGTCGCCCATGAATTGGGAAGGTGCGAATGGAACCACTCTCGCGCACGCTGATGGTGAACGTGCGCAGGGTCTATTCGAGCGACAAGAACATTGACGTCCGGCAGTGCTGTATTCACGGAAGCTCATCCCGCAACTCGTTCACAAATGGGAGCGTGATCGGAGTCCGGTCTCTCACAAGAAGCACCGGAAACCCGTCCTCATCGATGACGAATCCGAGATCGTCACTGGAACGTGCTTTACGGGCGAGCTCGGACAGCACCGCTTCTACGGTCTGGTGCTCTTTGGTCGCGAGAGCCTCCACCGCAGCCAGCACGTTGTCGATCGTGAGATCGCTTTCCATTCGTTTCGTCCTCGGAAACATCATACAATTCCGCTGCCAACATCCGGTTCGGGCACTCGAGCTCGCCACTCATCCACATCCTTCTGCACCCTCCGCAGATAATCCGAAAGCCGCTCCCCCCGCCGCTGCTCAAACACCCTCTCCAGCACCCGGCACTCCGCAATCCGGTCCATCCGAAAACTTCGAAAATCCTCGCGCAGCTCGCACCAGGCCACCAGCGTCCAAACGCCGCCCCAGAAGTACAGCGCCAGCGGCCTCACCACGCGCTCCGAGCCCTCGCCGTCGAGCCGCAGATACGCAAACTCAATCGCATGGCAACTCAAACAAGCCGCATGCAGACGGTCCAGCAGCCGCCGCTGCGTCTGCGGCATTTTGAACCCCGGCGCGTACAGCATAATGCTGTCCAGCCGTTCCGCCAGCGCCGCCGGAAGCACCGCTTCAATCCGCGCCAGCGCCGCACTCGCCGCCGCCACGCTCTCCGCGCCGCCCCACGCCTTCACCAGCCGAGCCCCAAGCACCAGCGCCGTCAATTCTTCAGATGTAAACATAAGCGGTGGCAGATCGAACTCGCGCCGCAGCGTATACCCCACCCCGGCTTCACCCTCGATCGGCTGCCCTGCAAGCTGCAGATCGCGCACATCGCGATAGATCGTCCGCTCGGAAACCTGCAACCGCTCGGCCAGCGCGCGAGCGGTTTTCAGGCGTCCGGAGCGAAGCATCTGAACAATGCGAAACAGTCGGTCGGCGCGTCTCATGAGGGTAGCTACACGATACTAGCGACTGTGCAGCCCCACATGATTTCCCTCCGAATCGATCAGGCACGCATAGAACGTCCCCGCCCCCGGAACCTGCGTCTTGGGCACGATGATCTTCGAACCCAACGACTCAGCCCGCGCCAGCGCGTCGTCCATCTTGCCGTCCACGTTGAGATACACCATCGTCCCGCCTGCGCCGGGCTTCTGCTGCAGTCGCTGAACCAGCGCACCGCTCACAGCACTCTCGCCCGCGGGAAAAATGGCGTACCGCTCGTCGCCCGGATAAGGAATCATGTTCGCCGCCAGCAGCGTCTCGTAAAACTTCGTCGCCCGATCGATGTCGGCCGTAGGAATCTCAAACCACGTAACAGCATTGCCTTCAAACTTGCTCATGACGATTGTCCTTTGTGTGCGAAATGACTACACGCACAAAGTAGGACAACCCTACTGACAGCATCCTGTCAGTAGCTTGTCAGGATTCGAGCTAATACGCGTCGCCGCCGCCCAGATCCTCATGCGCCAGATTCTCAAAGCGCGTAAAGTCCGCCATATACGCCAGCTTCACGCTACCCGTCGGCCCATTACGCTGCTTCGCAATAATGATCTCCGCCTTGCCCTTCAAGTCTTCATCCTCGCGGTTGTAGTACTCCTCGCGATGAATAAAAGCCACCACGTCC
>CAZZYB010000249.1:0-6331 GCA_964658125.1 uncultured Acetobacteraceae bacterium
GCGGATGTTGGCGGCCATGCCCTTGCCGATGCCCGGGATGGCGAGCAGCGCTTTGGGGTCCGCGTCCGGGCCGGCGAGGGTGGCGAGGGGCGTGGTTTGCTGTTCGACGGCCTCGGCGGCGCGGCGGTAGGACCGGATGCGGAAGGGGTCGGCGGCGTCGATTTCGAGGAGGGCGGCGGTTTCGTCGAGCAGGCGGGCAAGGGTGATGTTGTCTATGGCCATAGGATTCGTAGCCGGAAACATTAAAGACCGGGCTGGCATCGATTTTAGATGCGAGCACCCGGCCTTTGTTCGGACTGCGTGGCCCGTGAATCTTTTGATTTTGGGCGATGGCAGAGGCGCCCGGAAGACGGAACGAGGTTATGCGGACTTCAGGCGGGTTACCTGGTCGGCCTGTGGGCCCTTGGTACCCTGTATCACGTCAAACTCTACTTCGTCGCCTTCCTTGAGTGTCTTGTAACCATCGAGTTGTATCGAGCTGTAATGCACGAAGACGTCAGGACCATCTTCACGGCCAAGGAAACCGTAACCCTTGGCATTGTTGAACCACTTGACTGCACCTTTGTATTGCGCCATCTGGACTGACCTTTCTTGCGGGGCCTATCTTCGTCCGGACATGTGGACTTGAGATCCGGGTGTACTAAAGCTTCGGATTCCACAAAGTGGATAAGAGTTGTATTCCTTGTAAACCCCTATCGATAGTGGTGTTTGTACGATGGACGACATAAGCAAGTTTATTGTGACCGCGACCAGAAATATGGACGCGGCTCTTTTTGGGATTATTAATACTGGAGACTTATTGACGCAGATTATCGTGAGTGCAGGGATTCATAGAGCAGTACCGACACGAGGGTTTTGCCGTCGAGTATTTTGCCGGCGTGGATCATGTCGAGAACCTCGGATAGTGGAGTCATGAGTATTTCGATGCGCTCATCTTCTTCGGGTGCGGCGTCGCCGAGGGTGAGGTCCTGGGCGAGAAGGACGTTCATGGCTTCGGAGAGGAAGCCGGGGCTGGCGAAGTAGCGGACGTGGTGGGACCACTTTTTTGCGCGGTAGCCGGTTTCCTCGATGAGTTCGCGTTTGGCGGCGGGGATGAGTTTTTCGCCGGGCTCGATGCGGCCGGCGGGGAGCTCGAGGAGGAACTGGCCGGCGGCGTGGCGGTACTGGCGGATGAGCAGGATGTCGGGGTCGGCGGCGTTGCGGGAGTGGTCGACGGCGAGGATGACGACGGAGCCGTTGTGGCGGATGACGTCGCGGCGGGCTTCGACGCCGCCGGGTTCGACGACCTGGTCGGCGGTGACGGAGAAGACCTTGCCCTTGTAGACGGTCTTCGAGGAGACGATGCGCGCCTTGCCGCGGAGGGCGGCGGGCTTTTTGACGATGAGGGCGATGGGCTCGGGGGCTGGTTTTTTGCGGGGTGCCATGGGGTTAGCTTAAAGCAAAACGCAGATTCCCTTCGGGAATGACAAACAAACACCGACGCGGATGCATTTCTGCATCGGCGGGGGAGTGGGCGCATCCAAACAGGCTCAGGGTGAGAGACTAACGAAGATGGAACTTCAGTCGCCAACAGAGTGTTATCCGATCACAGTTTTGCCGCACACGAGTGCGCTGTTTCGCGATTACACGGACGCGCGCGGGGCGGGTGATCCGGCGGCGCTGCGGCGGTGGTATCCGGCTGATCCTTTTACGATGGATTGGGCGAAGGGGTCGCCGGAGTTGGGGGCGGCGCATCGTGAGCGGCTGGCCGATGCGTTGAAGGCTGAGGCTGAGGGGTTTGGCGCGGGTGCGGCGGCGCTCGAGAATGTGGAACGGTTGCGGAACGGTGCTGCGGCGGTGGTTTCGGGGCAGCAGGTGGCTTTGTTTGGCGGGCCGCTGTTTACGCTGTTGAAAGCGGCTACTGCCATTCGTAAGGCCCAGGATGCGACGCGCGAGAGTGGGCGCGAGCATGTGCCGGTGTTCTGGCTGGCGAGTGAGGACCATGACCTGGCGGAGGTTGACCAGGTTTCGCTGCTGACGAAGACGAGTGTCGAGACTTTGAAGCTGGGGTTGAATGCGGGGCGGCAGGTTCCGGTGGGCGGGATCTCGCTGGGTGATAGCGGTGAACGGCTGGCGGCGGAGTTGGAGCGGGCTAGCGAGTTGCTGGGGTGGGCTCCGGTGTGCGATTTGCTGCGGGAATGTTATACGCCTGAGGCGACGCTGGCGAAGAGTTTTGGCAGGCTGCTGACGCGGGTGTTTGCGGCGCAGGGGCTGGTGGTGATGGACGCGGCTTCGCGGGAGTTTCATGCGCTGGGCGCTGCGGCGCTGCGGTACGCGATTGAACATGCGGCGGAGCTGGAGACGGCGCTGCTGGCGCGGTCAAAGGAGCTTGAAGCGGCGGGATATCATGCGCAGGTGCTGGTGGTGGCGGGGCACTCGCTGCTGTTTTTGATGGATGCGGAGACGGGGGCTCGTACGCCGCTGCGGCGTGGTGATGGCGATGCGTGGAAGGCGGGTTCGCGGAGCTATACGACGGCGGAGTTGCTGGGAATTTTGGAGGCCGAGCCGGAGCGGCTTAGTCCTAATGCGCTGCTGCGGGCGGTGTTTCAGGACTGCATTCTGCCGACTGCGGCGTATGTTGGCGGCCCGGCGGAGATTGCGTATTTTGCGCAGAGCGCGGTGGTGTTTGAACAGGTGCTGGGGCGTGTGACGCCTGTGCTGCCGCGGTTGTCCGCTACGTTGATTGAGCCGGCCATCGCGAATGTGATGAGGCAGCACGAGGTGCAGTTACCGCAGGTGTTTGAAGCGAAGGATGCGGAGGGTTTGGCGCAACGGCTGGGGGCTCGGGCTATGCCGATTGAGTCGAAGCGGAAGCTAGCGGCGGTGGGCAATGCGATGGATGCGGAGCTGACGGCGCTGACGGGTTACATGAGTGCGATGAGCGCGGAGCTGGGGCGTGCGGCTGAGGTTTCAGGGAGCAAGATGCGGTATCAGATGGACCGGCTGCGGAGGCTGGCGGCGAATTTCGAGCTGCAGAAGGAAGCGTCTCTGCGGAAGCATGCGGAGGCGATTACCTTGAACGTCTTTCCGGGGGGGCATCCGCAGGAACGGCTAGTGGCTGGGGTGTGGTTCCTGGCGCGATATGGAGAGACATTACCGGGGCTGCTGGTGGAGCATGCCGGGCAGGAGTGTCCGGGGCATCGGATTGTGTATTTGTAGCGTGGGGGTTCGACCGCTGGTGGAACCAGGTGCGGACGTCTCTCCAGTGCAGGTACCAAAGCAGGAAGATGGCGAGGACGGCGTCGAGAGCGGCGAAGAATGCGATCCAAGGGGAGCGGACCCAGAAGAAACGCAAATCTTTGAGGCCAGTCAGGTAGTAGATGCAGCCGACCAGGACGAACCATCGGGCCCAGCTGCGGCCCAGCCAGTAGAAGATGACGGTGATGCACTCCAGAGCGACGAACGCGGTGAGCGCGACGTGAATTGCGACGACGACGTACGGCGAAACTTGCCCGAGTGCGTGAGTATGGGCCGGTCGAGCGGAGGGTACCAGGACGTGTGTTACATCTACACAGATTGTCAGAGCCATAAGCAAGGCTGTGAGAGATATTCCGATGGGTCGCCGCATGGTTTGATTACAGTGTAACTTGCGCGCATGGCCAGAGGGGATAGCAAGATGAATTCCGCGCCGAGGGTAATCCGGCGGCGAGATTGGGGGACCGTACTCTAGAATGGCGAGCGAGGACTTTTGCGATGGGACTTAGCGATCAGCCGTTTGAAGTGATGTGTCCTGAGTGCGGGGGAATGTTGAAGGTGGACCCAGCGACGCGGTCGGTGATTGCGCATACGGCGGCTGTGCGGAAGAAGACTTTTGGGGACTTTGGCGAAGCGGCGCGGGCGCTTGAAGCGGCGGATGCGCGGCGGGATTCGCTGTTTGCGCAGTCGGTGGAGGCGGAGAAGAACAAGGACGATGTGATGGCGAAGAAGTTTGCCGAGGCTGTCAAGAAGGCCAAGCAGTCGCCGCTGAGCGAACGGCCGCTGCGGGAGTTCGACCTGGAGTAACTTTATAGCTGCCGAGAGGAGCCTGCGATGAGCGATACGTCGAAGAGACCGGATGAGGGGGAAAGCACGTTGGCGGGTGAGCCGGTGTCAGGGTGGTCGACGGTGCAGAATCCTGTGCCAGTGCCTCCGCAGCCGCAGATATTGCCTCCGCCGGCTGCTGCGTCCGCCGCACCGGGTGGGTATCGGCCGGTGTTTGATGGTCGGCCGCAGAGTGGGGCGCCGGGAGAGGGGTATGGGGGGACTGTGTATGGAGGACCGCCGCAGGGTGCGCCTCCGGTGTATGGGCAGGGTCCTTATGGTCAGCAAGGGTATCCGCAAAATAACAATGCGACTGATGCGATGGGCTTGCTTGCTACGTGGTGGATGATGCGGCGGGCGAGGCGCGGGTTGCGGTTGCTGCTGGTGTTGCCGCTGTTGTTCGTTGTGCTGTTGATGGTGTTTGTGATGCACGGTTGTTTCAGTTTCTGAGGGCGGTTGGTCTGCGTTAGAGCGTAGACGGTAAACTAGGGTATGCCGCCGATTCTGAATGCTCAAGGCGTGTCGAAACGCTTTGGAGCGACACCGTTATTTCAAGACATTGCATTTCCTGTTTCCGATGGTGACCGTATCGGCCTGATTGGGCCGAATGGTGCCGGGAAGTCTACGCTGCTGGCTGTGCTGGCGGGTGAAACCGAGCCTGATTCCGGCGAGGTGACGACGCGGAAGCGTGCGCGGATTGGGTACGTGAGGCAGGTGTCGGAGTTTGCGCCGGGCGAGACGGCGCGTGAGGTGCTGGCGCGGGCGCTGGTGACTGCGGGCATCGCTGAGGGTGAACGCGAGCAGCGGCTGCGCGAGACGCTGGGGCGGGCCGGGTTCGAGGATATGGACGTTGTGGCGACGACGCTAAGCGGCGGCTGGCGGAAGCGGCTGGCGATTGCGGAGGCCGTGGTTGCGGCACCCGATGTGTTGCTGCTGGATGAGCCTACGAACCATTTGGACCTGGAAGGGATTGAGTGGCTGGAGGGGATGCTGCGGGCGGCTCCTTATGCGTGCGTGGTGGTGACGCATGACCGCTACTTTCTGGAGAATGTCGCGAGCGATGTGGTGGAGTTGAACCGCGTTTATGCGGAGGGGTTGTTGCGGGTTCGGGGGACATATTCGAAGTTTCTTGAGGGCCGCGAGAATTACATGGAAGCGCAGCAGAAGATGCAGGAAGGGTTGCGCAACCGCGTCAATACGGAGATTGAGTGGCTGCGGCGGGGACCGAAGGCTCGGGCTACGAAGGCTAAGGCGCGCATCGACAATGCGCATGGGCTGATTGCGAAGCTGGCGGATGTGGACTCGCGGACGCGGACGGCTTCGGCGGGGATTGAGTTTGCGGGCACCGATCGGCAAACTAAACGGCTCATTGAGATGGAGCACATGGGTGTGGTGCTGGGTGGGCGTGAGATTTTGCGGAATGTGAATTTTGTGATTGCGAATGGGGTTCGCGTGGGGTTGGTGGGCGCGAATGGGAGTGGGAAGACGACGCTGCTGCGGGCGATGACGGGCGAGCTTGCGCCTACTTCGGGCAAGGTGAAACGGGTGGCTTCGCTGCGGGTTGTTTACTTCTCGCAGATGCGGGAGCTGGATGAATCGCTGACGCTGCGGCGGGCGCTGGCGCCGGATTCTGATGCGGTGGTGTATCAGGATCGCGTGGTCCATGTGGCTAGCTATGCGGCTAAGTTTTTGTTCTCGGGTGACCAGTTGAATCAGCCGGTGTCGCGGTTGAGCGGCGGAGAGCGGGCTCGGGTGCTGATTGCGCGGCTGATGCTGCAGCCGGCGGATGTGTTGATGCTCGATGAGCCGACGAACGATCTGGATATTCCGACGCTGGAGATTCTGGAGGAGTCGCTGCTGGAGTTCAAGGGAGCGCTGGTGCTGGTGACGCATGATCGGTACATGCTGGATCGGGTTTCGAATGTTGTGCTGGGCTTGGATGGGCGCGGGAATGCGGCGAAATTTGCGGACTATGCGCAGTGGGAAGAGTGGAAAGAGCAGGGATTAGGGATTAGGGAACAGGGATTAGAAAAGCCTACGGGGTTGCCGGCTTCTACGCAGGCTCCGAAGGTGGCTGGGAAGAAGAAGCTTTCTTATATGGAGCAGCGGGAGTTTGATGCGATTGAGAGTCGCGTTGAAGAGGCGGATGTGCGGTTGGATGAGGCTCGGATGCGGGTGGCTGATCCTTCGGTGGTGATTGATTCGAAGGCGCTGATTGAAGCGATGATGGAGCTGGACGCCGCGCAGGCGGAGCATGATGCAATTTATGAGC
>CAZZYB010000250.1:0-6329 GCA_964658125.1 uncultured Acetobacteraceae bacterium
GAATGTGCCCACTCAAACTCCCGCAACACCCCCACAGGAAACGCCTCATCGAGCATCGTCTCCATCACCGGATTGTGATGACACACAGTCGTAACACCGCACAGCAAATTCCGAATCGCCCCCCACCAAACCCGCACCTCCCGCGACACACCACGATGCAGCGCAATCGCCGCCGCATCCTGACGATGAATGTCCTCAGCCCACTCCGCGGCATTCCCATAAGGCCCATGTCCCAAGCGCGGAAACAACCCAAACTCCAGATGATCATGCGCATTCACAAGCCCCGGAAGCACCAGATACCCCGAAAGATCGATCCCCAACTCCCCTCCAGCATCCAGTCCTGCAATCCTCCCATCACCAATCCCAAGAGTCGCAAAAGCCGCATCAACAGCGGTCAGAGCGCACCGACCACCCGCAAACAACACCACCGGAGTCGCCACGTCCCGCACAAATTCCAGCACATAGATCGCCGCTTCACCCCGCATAGCGTCAAAGCTCTCAGCCCGCCCGGACACATCAAACAGCCGCTGCTCCGGAGCCGCAAACGAAGGCTCCACAAACGTCCGAACCTGAAACCCTCGCGCCGCAAAAGCCTCCCGCACCTGCTCAATCCGCCAGCCCTCCGAAGCCACCTCAATCTCCCGCCCATTCACCCGAAACGTCCGCTTCCAATCCAACCTGTGCGCAGTCTCCGGATGCACATCCGTAATCACAATCCTCGCCCCCACGCGAGCGACACGCGAGACCTCATCAGCGAGCGCATCAAGGTCCGCAACATAGCTCAGCACGAACGACGACACCACACAATCGACGCTCGCATCCTCCATAGGCATTTCCGTGCACGAGCCCAAGCGAACATCCGCTCCCTCAACTCGACGCGCTCTCTCGACCATCACGCGCGAACTATCCACACCAATCACACTGCGCGCCCCCAGGGTCCGCAGCAGCTTCATCACGCGGCCGGTTCCGCACCCCGCATCAAGCACATCCAGACCCTTCACATCCGCCAGCACCGCACCGAGAATGCGCTGCTCCAGCGAAAGAAAAGGATTGACCTGTGCATCATAGACCTCCGCCCAAAGGTCGAAGACCGAGGGCTCCGCAACCGCGCTCACAAGCTCTCTCGCTTCGGCTTACGCAGATCGATGTACTGCTGCGCCCACCGCAGCTCAAACGGAAACCGATACACCCGCAGTGCATAGCGCCACGCGCTCAGCGTCTGCAACAGCCACCGCCCCCACCGCGGCGCCCGAATATCCTGCACCGTAGGCCAGCGCGAAGCCACCACAATCTCGAAGTTATCGATCAGCTGTTTCGTCCCAAGCTTCATCCACGGCGCATGCGTGTCGATGCGCAACGTAAAGTCCATCCACTCCTTCGTCGCCCATCCCGCAGGACTATCCGGGAACGAAATCTTGCCGTCGATCTCGCCATACATTGTCTCGGGCTGCGGAGTCGGCGTGTAGTGCTGCATGATGATCTCGGAGTCGGGATTGATCCGTTTCAGCTTCCGTATGAACTGCACCGTCTCCCGCGTATCGCGCTCCGGATCGCGCGGATTGCCAATCACAAACGAGAACTCCGGAATAATTTCCACCTCGCGAGTGCGCCGCGCCATCGTCACCGTCTGCTCCGTCGTAATGCCTTTCTGCATCTCCTCCAGCGCCCAGTCCGACCCCGACTCCGCGCCGAAGAAGATCATCGCGCACCCCGCCCGCTTGATCGCCCGCATCGTCTCATCCGAGTAGCGCGACATAATATCCACGCGCGCCTCGCACCACCAGCGCAGATTGAGTGGCGCAATGCGGTCCATCAACTCCCGCGCATGGGCCTCGCCAAGAAAAAAGTTCATATCGTAGAACTGAACGGAGTCCGCTCCATACTGCTCCACCAGATGCGTCAAAATCGCCGCCGTCCGCGCCGGCGACTCCATCTTCTCAGCCCGCCCATACGCCGCATGAACACCGCAGAAACTACAGTTGAAAGGGCACCCGATACTCGCATGATGCACCGCCGTTCGCTTCCCAAAAAAAGACGGCTTCAGATATTTCTCCACGGGCAGCCGATGAAACGGCGACCACGGAAACTCATCCGGCCCGCGCATCGGCCGCTCCGCATTATTGCGATGAAACCCAAAACTGTCTTTGTACGAAAGCCCTCGAATCGACTCGAAACTCCGCTGCCCCCGCAACGCCGCAAGCAACTCCAACAGCGTATCCTCTCCCTGCCCACGCACCGCGAAATCGACGTACTTGGCATTCAACGTCGCCTCGCCGTACAGGGAAGGGAAGTAGCCTCCCCACGCAATCTTCACCGACGGACGCAGCCGCCGCACCTCGCGACAAACCTCCATCCCCGCAACCATCTGCGGCCCCGGCATCACCGAAACTCCCAGCAATTCCACATCATGCTGATCAATCAATTTGAGGATCGTCGCCAGCGGATCGTCGTCCACATTGCCATCGACAATCTCATACTCCTCAACGCCCTCGAGCACAGCAGCAAGCGCCAGCACCGCCAGCGGCAGACGACGGCTGCGAGGCTTTACTGCGCGTGGATGAAACAAGATAATCAACGGCTCGGCTCCAGTGTTCTTTCAAAATGCAGCAGCACATGGTCTCCCAGTGTTCGAAACATAGGCAGCCGGCAAATCATGGCGTCAAACCTGCACATCCAGGCCAGCAGCTTCGTACGATTTCGCATCCATTTCTCGAGATAGGAGGGAGGCACCAGGATGCCCACTCCGGTCGCGCTACACAGGCGAAAATGCGGCGCAAACGCCTTCGCAAACGTTCTCACAGTCGGGTAATGGACCGTGACACTCACACCGTTCAGCACCGCGGTGGACTCACCCGGCCACCGGCGCGCCGCTTTCGAGGGCTTCCCCTGCAGCAGAAACCACACGGCTTCCCACAAGCAAACGCGCGTCGAAATGCACAACAGCAACTGCGCGTCGGGACGTGTCCGATACGCAAGCTGCTCCGCGACTTCGTCCACGCGGTCCACACAATTGAGTCCTGAAAAGTTCGAGAAAACCGCATCGAAACGAGTCATCGGCAACGCGTTGAGGTGCTCCGAAGCCAGTGGCTGAAAGGTGATCGCCGCATCCGGCGCTTCAACACTCTTGCGCTGCATCGCGCGATCGATCATGGCATGCGAAGCATCGAGCGCTGTAACGCGGTGCCCGAGACTCGCTAAGAACAGCGCATCCTCTCCCGTACCGCAATTCAGTTCAAGGATGGCGAGCCTGCCCTGAAACACTTCTTTCGCCTTGGCCCACACCACATTCCTCTGCGCACGGCCGATGTGCGATTCCGTAAAATGCGAGTCGTACTCCGCCGCGAGTGTATCGAACGCCAGTCCTGCCGTAACCGCTGAAACAGCATCCGCGCTCATGCTTCCACCTCGTCCGCCGCGGCAAGCAGGCTGGCACGCATCTCGGATATTTCCACCCGCAGCCGCGAAGCCTCCATGTCGTCCATCGCCGCGGCCTGCGCCAGTTTCGCAAGCTGCACCTCACTCCGCAGCAGCTTGTCCGCAAATCCATAAAACCGCCGCGAGTGCCGCCCCCGTATCTTGATCTCGCGATCTGAACTCGTCCCCCAAGGCCCAAGTTGCACCAGCCTGTCCTGCACCTTCTGGTAGTACGGCGTGCCTTTAATCGGATAAGAAACAGTAGTAAAAAACAAATCAGGCTGCGACTTGCTCACATGCTGCACAGTCGCCTCGATGTCGGCGATCTCCTCGCCTTCATAACCCCACATCAGGAACATCCCACTCTGAATCCCATGCGTTCGGCTGAGCTCCACCGCCTTCTGCACCTGCTCCAACTTCACGCCGCGATCCATCGAATCCAGGATCCGTTGCGACCCACTCTCCGACCCAATCCACACACGAAAACATCCAAGCTCCGCGAGAATTTCCATCATCTCGTCATTCAATCGGTCAGCCCGCGAGATGCATTCAAACGGAATGTGCAACCCGCGCCGCCGCATCTCCGCCGCATACTTCCGCAGCCAATCATGATGGATCGTAAACACGTCATCCGACACCCACACCATGTCCGGCGAGTACTCCTGCAGCAGCCACTCCACCTCATCCACCACCATCACCGGATTCCGCCGCCGATGCGTCTGCCCATACACCTGGTGACTGCACCATTTGCATCGATACGCGCACCCGCGCGCGGTAATAAAATTCACCGACCCCTTGCCATGCGCATCGCGCCACGTGTTCACATACTGCTGAATATCGATCGCCCGCCGTGCCGGCCACGGCTGATCGTCCAGACACGCAATCTGCGTCCGCGCCCCCGTCTGCCGCACCACACCATCTTCGAGATAAGCGATCCCCGCAATCGCCGACATGTTCGCCATCGACCCGCTCTGTAACGCAGTAAGCAACTCTTCAAGCGTCGCCTCGCCTTCACCCATCACGACGTACTGTGCGCCCGCATCCAGATACTCCTGCGCATAAGCCCCCGGCTCCGGGCCACCAACAACCGTGGTCCATCCAGCCTCCCGCGCAATCCCCAGCAGCTCCACAACATTTGCCCGCGTCATCAAATTCGCGTAGATGCCCAGCACCGAAGGCGTCCCTGTATGCAGCCTCGAGATCAATGCATCGCGCGTCGAAAACGTCGTATCGAAGACTTCAACATCAAACCCCTTCGCCTGCAAATGCGAGCACAAATACAGAATCCCCAAAGGAGCATAAGGCTTCATGATCTGAAGCTCCTTGGGATCCTCATAGAGGAAGTAACCGTGCGTAAGCAGGATGTCCGGCATCTAGAAAGTGCCTCCCGCAGCACTCAAACTCTGCAACGGAACGAAGCCCGAAAGCGGTGCAACCTCAGACGCAGCAAACTCCGTAACACCCGGATTTCGCGCCTCCGGCTCTTGCTCCCGAACCTTCGTCCAAGCACTCCGCACCGCAGACACCGTCATCTTGCTCCCAGGCCTCCACGAATCGACCTCAGCATGCAGCGCATCTCGCAACGCCAGGTAAAAATCGTTCTGATACGCCGCCGTAAACATCACGCAGAGGTCATCGCTATCCGTCCAGTTTCTCTTTGCGCCGATCTGCGCCCGCACTCGCTCATAAAACGAAGTGCCCGGCAGCGGGTACGAAACCGACACACCAATATCGTCCGGCCGCGTAGACCGCACCAGCGCAATCGTCTGCTGAATCTCCGCCCACGTCTCACCCGGATAACCGAATTGCAAGAAGTAGCAAGCGCGAATCCCCGCAGCCTGCAACCGTTCCCGCGCGCCTCGCACATCTGTCACCCGCAGCCCCTTGTCCATCGCGTCCAAAATCGTCTGCGACCCCGACTCAACGCCCATCCACACCTCAGCGCAACCCGCACGCGCCAACGCGTCCACCGTCCTCTGCGTCATCAAGTCCGCACGCGATTGAATCTTGAACGGCAACACACAATTCTGCCGTTCGATCGCATCCGCAAACTCTTCAGTCCATCGCCGGTTCAACGCAAAAATATCGTCGCCAAACCAAATGTGCTCCACGCCATACAACTCCTTCAACTCGCGAATCTCTGCAACGACCGCCTCCGCAGACCGCGCCTGAAACTTGTTCCCCGATATCGGTTTCGCGCACCAGTTGCATTGATAAGGACATCCGCGACTCGCCACAACGTTCGCCGAAAAATATCCATGCGCCGCGGTCCACGCCTCGCGATAGGGCTCAAGGTCGATCAACTCCCGCGCCGCCCGCGGTATCTGCGACCACGCAGAATTCTTGACGCTCCCCACCGAGCTCTGCACGAGCTTTCCTTGCGCATCCCTCTGCAGAACCCCCGCCACAACCTCAATCGGCTGCACCGTCAACAGCCGCTTGCACAAATCCGTAAGCGTCTGTTCCGCTTCGCCAGTCAGCACGTAATCAATGCCCGCCTCAAGATAATCCGCCGCATGATCGTTCGCATCCGACCCATGCGCAATCACAACCGCATCAACCGTCTTCGCAATCTGCGCAATCCGCTTCGCCGTAGCCCGCATCGACGTCAAACACATCTTCGAAAGAAAATTAAAATCGTCCTCATAGATCACCACAATCGCGGGCCGATGCTGCCGCAACACCTTTTCGAACGCCTCCACCGGGTCCTGCAGCGTTGTATCAAACACCGCGACCGACACCCCCGCACTCCGCAGCGCCGCCGCCGCATACAGCGTCCCCAAAGGAGCGTACGGCTGCATCTTGCGCAACTGTTTCGCGTCATTGGCCAGGTGGTACGAGTGTGTGAGTACGACGTCCGTCATCGATCCCTCAAGAGTGGTTAACAAGCAGGTGCATCGACCGGCAACTCCTGG
>CAZZYB010000251.1:0-6326 GCA_964658125.1 uncultured Acetobacteraceae bacterium
ATCGTCTTTGAAGGCATCCGCGAGCGCCTCACCGTGCTCCCCCTGGGCGACCTCAACCTCCGTTTCCCCGTCATCAGTCCCGACGGCAAAACCCTCGCCTTCCTCGCCGAAGCCGGTGGCCAGCAAAACATCTACACCTACTCCCTCGACGAACTCTCCCGAGAGCCCGCCTCTCCGCGCCAGCAAACCTCCACCCCCGGCGCCAAATCCAGCATCGCCTTCACCCCCGACTCAAAGGAAATCTACTACCTCGAAGGCGGCGGCGGCCGCGCCCCCGGTGCCGACGCCGGTTCCACCGTCCACTCCTTCTCACTCGACACCCACACCCCCAAAAACATCATTCTGGCCACGGCCATCGACATCGACTTCGACAAAGAGAAGCAGGTCGTCTTCGACGAAGCCTGGAACACCCTCAACCACCGCTTCGTAGCCGCCGACTTCAACGGCCAAAACTGGGCCGCACTCAAACAGGAGTGGCAGCCCTACATCGCCGGTACCCGCACCGGCCCCGAGCTTCGCCGCGACATCTCGCTCCTCATCGGTGAGCTCAACAGCTCACACTCCGGCATTTCGAAACCCTCCATCCCCGCCGTCCGCACCGGCCGCCTCGGTCTCCGCTTCGAACGCGAACCCTTCGAAAACTCCGGTCAGCTCATCATCCGCGAAATCGTTCCCCTCGGCCCGGCAGCCATCGAAGGCTCAATCCACGTCGGCGACAAACTCCTCGCCATCGACGGCACACCCATCACTCGCGACACCAACCTTGACTCCCTGCTGGAAGACCGCACAGGCCACCGCACGGTCCTTTCCATCGAATCCGCCGGCAAGAAACACGACGCCATCCTCCGCCCCATCACCCTGCAAGTGGAGTCCGGCCTCCTCTACCGCGGCTGGGTGGCCGACCGCCGCGCCTACGTTGAAAAAATCTCCAACGGCAAGCTAGGCTACGTCCACATCGCCGCCATGGGTGACGCCGATCTCGCGCAGCTCTACCTCGATCTCGACGTCCAGAACCAATCCCGCAAAGGCGTAGTCATCGACGTCCGCAACAACAACGGTGGCTACGTCAACGGCCGCGTCATCGACGTCTTCGCCCGCAAGAACTACCTCATCATGACTCCCCGCGACGGCTCCCCCGCCCCCAGCCGCCAGGCCCTCGGCCAACGCGCGCTCGGTCTCCCGACGGTCCTCGTCACCAACGAGTCCACCCTCTCGGACGGCGAAGACTTCACCGAAGGCTATCGGACCCTCGGCCTAGGCAAGGTCGTCGGCACACCGACAGCCGGCTGGATCATCTTCACCGGAGCCCAGCGCCTCATCGACGGCTCCAGCGTCCGCGTCCCAGGCGACCGCATCAAGGACACCCGCGGCCAGGACATGGAAATGCACCCCCGCCCCGTAGACATCGAACAACTCCGCCCCTTAGGGGAAACCGAAACCGGCCACGACATCCAACTCGAGAAGGCAGTCCAAACTCTACTCGGCGAACTGAAATGACGGGCTTCCGGCTCACCCGTCTTCAGCGACGGATGATTCGGGAAGCCGCACCAGCCGCCGCCCGCGCAATCAACACCGCCGAATAAGCCGCCCCAAAACCATTATCGATATTCACCACACTCACATTCGGACTGCAAGAATTCAACATCCCCAGCAGCGCCGCCGCTCCACCAAACGAAGCCCCATAGCCCACCGACGTAGGCACCGCGATCACCGGAACCCCAACCAGGCCACCCACCACCGAAGGCAACGCCCCTTCCATCCCCGCGCAAACCACCACAACATCGGCCTTCACAAGCTCCTCTCGGACCGCCAGCAACCGATGCAGTCCCGCGACCCCGACATCATAGAAGCGACTAACCCGCGTCCCAAAAGTCTCCGCCGTAACCGCCGCCTCTTCCGCAACACCCAGATCGCTGGTCCCCGCACAAATCACCGCCACATGTCCCCGCACCGCCGCATCGCGCCGCAGTGACAACACCCGCGCAACCGCATGATACGTCGCCTCCGGATGCGCCGCCATCACCACCTCTGCCGTCTCCGCATCGACCCGCGTAGCTAGCACCTCAACCCCCGAAGCCACCAGCGCAGTAAAAATCTCAAGCGTCTGCACAGCCGTCTTACCAGCGGCATAGATCACCTCCGGCAACCCGGTTCGCAGACTCCGATGATGGTCCACGCGGCTATGCCCCAGGTCCTCAAACGGCAGTGCCGCCAGCCGCTCCATTGCCGACTCCGGCGTCAGCGCCCCACGCTCCACCTCCGCCAGCAACTCAAGCAGACTAGCCCGCTTCATGATCTCCCAAGGTAAGCCGCGTTCGCCGCCGCCTGTACCGCCTTCAGCGAAACACCAAACTCCGCAGCAGCCTTCCTGCAGTCTTCAAACTCCGGAGCCACATTCCGCTCCTCCCCACCCTCACTCCCCACCTTCATCCGTATCGCCCCGAACGCCGTCTCCACACTTGTATGATGACGCTCCAGAACAACTCTCCGCTCTTCCCTCACCCGCACACCCAGCGTGCTTGTCTCCCGCAATAAAAGCTGCACCATCGCCTCACGCCTCGAACCATCGCAAAGCACAGTAAGCAACGTCCCCGGCCTTCCCTTCTTCATAATCACAGGTGTCAACATCACATCCAGCGCTCCTTCAGCAAGGGCCTTCTCCGCCACAAACGCAACGATCTGCGGCGACAAGTCATCGAGAGCTGTCTCCAGCACAGTCACAAGCTCCTCGCTCAAACCTCCGCCAACAGCCTCACCCACACTAAGCCGCAGCACATTCGGAAAGCCCTTCGGATTACGTGTCCCCGCGCCATACCCAATACTCTCGACGCGCATTATCGGCTGCTCCCCAAACGTCGGCGCAAGCACTCGCAGTATCGCCGCCCCGGTGGGCGTCACCAACTCCTTCTGAACATGCGCCGCGTAGGTCGGACAGCCACGCAGCAGATCCGCGGTAGCCGGCGCCGGCACAGGAAACGTTCCATGCGCGCACACTACCGTCCCACTCCCCACATTCAGCGCCGAGCTGTACCACGCGCCAATCTTCAAATGATGTATCCCCGCGCTGCCCGCCACAATATCCACGATCGCATCCACCGCTCCCACCTCATGGAAGTGAATCTCATCCACCGGCACATTGTGAATCTTCGCCTCAGCCTCCCCCAGCAATTCAAACGCGCCAAACGCAGTCCGCCGCACTGCTTCATCCAACGGAGCACTTCCAATCAGCGCACGAATCTCCGTCAAAGACCGCCCATGCGTGTGCGGATGAGGGTGCCTCTCCTCATCATGCACATGCCCACCTTTATGCAGATGCTGAGTCTTCGGCTGCACCGAACGTTCCGCAGCAGCGCTCTGCTCCAACAAACCCTCGGCGAGTTCACCACCCTCCAGCACATCCACCTTCGTACAGGAAATCCCACTCCGGTCGACCTTCGTCACACGCAGCGTCGCTCCAATATCCAAAGCAGCCGCAGCATCCTGAAGCACCTGCACCGGCACTCCCGCATCCACCAGCGCCCCCAGGAACATATCTCCCGCAATCCCGGCAAAGCAATCCAGATAAGCAATACGCATACTTCTTCTTCCCTCTTGAATACGCAGACTTCAGCGCGCAAACGTAAGCGCAGACACCGGAAGCACATCGTTCATCGATCCCGAACGATACCCCTGCATATCCAGCGTCACGTACTTGAATCCCACCGTCCGCACCGCCGCGCTCACACGCTCGAGAAACTCCAACGACAGCGCTCGCAACAAATCCTCGCGAGCAATCTCGATCCGCGCCAGTTCCCCATGATGCCTCACCCGCACCTGCACAAACCCCATCGCATGCAAAGCCGACTCCGCCTGCTCAACCTGCATCAGGTTCTCCGCCGTCACCTCGCGCCCATACTCAATCCGCGAAGACAGGCACGCACTCGCCGGCTTGTCCGCAAGCTGCAACCCAGCCTCGCGCGCCAGCGTCCGAATCTCCCCCTTCGTAAGTTCCGCCATCACCAGCGGAGCCAGCGCATGATGTATCGCCGCCGCCCGTTGACCTGGCCGAAACTCGCCACCATCGTCCACATTCATGCCATACGCAATCGAGGCAAAACCCAACTCCTGCCGCTCCGCTTCCATGCGCGTAAACAGCTCATCCTTGCAATGAAAGCAGCGCTGCGCATCATTGCGTCGATACTCCGCCCGCAGCAGTTCATCGGTGCAAATCACCTTCACCGGAATCCCATGCAGCCCAGCAAACTCCAGCGCCGCCTCCAACTCCCTGCGGGGCAGTGAAGGCGAATCCGCAATCACCGCAACCATCCTCGATCCCAGCGCCAGATGTGCCGTATAAGCCAGAAACGCGGAGTCAGTCCCACCCGAGTACGCAATCAGCACCGACTCAAGATCACTCAGAATTTCCCGTAACAAAGCCGCTTTTTCAGAAGGGTCCACACCTCGAATTCTATGCCAATTCCATCTACGCCAAATTGCACGCTCCAACCGCAAAAAAAGTCCCCGCCAAACCCAGGATGTTGGCGGGGACCGCGCGAAGCAGCGAGACCGGAGGCCATCTCACCGCTCGCAACAACCATCGACGCGACCGTCCCCTCCCAGGGTGCGGTCGTCTCCGATGGAACACCTAGACCGGCAACCCGAAGCGGTTCCGTGCCTCCGTAGCAGCAGCCGTAGACACGGGCCACTTGTATTTGGTCTGAAACACGTCGGTAAGGTTCACCCCGGCGGCCGCGCTCGCAGCCAGAACGAAGTTGTCGACCGCGTCCTGCGTAGTAACCGCCACAGGACGCTTCAGCGCCTCTTTGAACAGCGCCTGAATAAACGCCTCGCCGCCATAATTCTGCGCCAGGCGCAGCACCAGCGAACTCCACAGATCCGCGCATCCCCCATAAGGTGACGAGAACGAATCGGCAAGGAACGTATTGTTGAAGTTCAGATTGTTATTAGCTGCATAGGTGTCGATCATCCCCAGCGTGTTGTTGTACTGACTCACATAGCTCGCCGGAGTCCCAAACGACCCGACCAGTCCCAGGGCCGCCAGCGACCGATACCGCATCAGTACCGCAAACCCTGTAACCTCGCAGCCCGAACTCGCCGGCGACGGATACTGCAACTGCGACCCAAACAACCAGAAGCTTCTTCCAAACTCATAGAAGATCACCTGGTCGTACGTGTTGCTGTTTGCAATGCCGTTGTAAAGGATTGTGAAGTAGTCGTCGGCTATCTCCATCCCCGTCGCCCCAATATAAGTACAACCAGCCCCGCACAGGTCCACTCCCCCCACACCAGTCTCCGCAATCGTCTCCAGCCCGTTGTAGTTGAGAGCGAGACCAGGTAGCTTACCGACGGCACCAGCGTAGTAGTTATAAGCGCCGTCAGCCGCATTCAGCATCTTCCGCATCACCACTGGATCGAGCGTCGCCGATTTGGACAGCACCGCAACCTTCGCTCCCGGCCACGCATAAAGGTTCAGGATCACGCCCTTCTGCGTCGTGTAACTCGTAGCAAACGGCCCAACCCTTAGCGTCACTACCGCCGACCCCACACTGTTAGCAGTATTGGACACCAGCACGTCATAAGTGGCCTTGTCGTCGGCCGCCGTCACCGTAGGCGTCGTGTAACTCGCCGCCGTAGCACCCAATATAGCCGCGCCATTCTTTCGCCACTGATAAGTCGGACTGGTCCCCTGCACCGTCACCGCAAAAGTCGCCGTCTCACCCACAAACGGCGTCGCCCCAACCGGCTGCACAGTAATGGACACCGGCAGCGCCGTTACCGTCAACTTCGCCGCAGTAGAAGTAGCTGTCCCGGCGCCATTCGTGGCCGCCACCGAAAACAAGCTACCGCTGTCCGTGAGCTGTGCATTCGTCAGAGAGTAGGAGCTCGAAGTAGCTCCTCCAATCGCCACACCACCCCGCAGCCACTGATAAGTCAGTGGCCCGGTCCCACTCGCGGCCGCCGTAAACGTAGCTGCGGACCCCTGCGTAACCGACACATCCGATGGATTAGCCGTAATCACCGGTGCATGCAGCGCCACTGAAAGCTTCGCACCAGCCGAAGTAACAGACCCCGCCGGGTTGCTTACAACCACGGTATACAGTGCCCCGTCATCCGTAACCGCTAATGCAGGAGTGACATAAGTTGCGTTAGGTCCCGCCCCCAGGCTGGTGCCATTCTTCCGCCAGTCATAAATCAGCGGAGCCGTCCCCGTAGCCACTACCGTGAACGCCGCGGTATCGCCCACAAACAGCGATTGCGCCACCGGCTGTGTAGTAATCGCCGGAGCGTGGAGCGCTACCGAAAGCTTCGCACTACTCGAAGTAAGC
>CAZZYB010000252.1:0-6325 GCA_964658125.1 uncultured Acetobacteraceae bacterium
CGATGCTGGAGTAGAGCAGGTAGCCGAGCAGGAAAAAGATGATGAAGAAGATGGTCTGCGCTACCGATGGGAAGATGTGGATGTCCGCGCCGGCCAGTTTGAGTTGAATGATGCCGAGAGCGACGATGATCCAGATGCCCACTTGCGTGAGGCCGACCGCGCCTACACCGATGACTTTGCCGGCGAGCATTTCTTCGGGGCGGATGGTCGCGAGCAGGACTTCGAAGACGCGCGAGGTCTTCTCTTCGATGATGGAGCGCGCGACGTTCATGCCGTAGAAAAGGATGACGAAATACATCAGAAAGAACATGCCGTACGCGCTGCCGAAGGCTGCTGTTGAGGAGTCCTTCTTGCCGACGCTGTCGAGGTGGACCGGTTCGAGCAGCGTGTCAACCTGGGTGTTGGCCATGCCGGATTGGGTGAGGCTTTGGCGGGTGAGGGTGGCGCGGATCGCGTCGGCGACGCGGCCGCGGCTGATGACGTCGGCCTTGGAGCGCGGCTGCCACTGGTAGGTGGCGCGGGCTGCTCCCGGAGCGGCGGGGACAATGACCAGGTAGCCGTCCAGCGTGTCATCTTTGCTCTTCAGCTGAGAGTCGAGACGGTTGAGGATGCCGGGCTCGGAAGGCGCATACACGTCGACGGCAACTTTTGGCTTGTCCTTGTCGGAAAGCTCTGAACCGAGGTCGTTGGCAAACTTCGCGTCATCGGTGACGACGGCGATGTGCTTGAGCGAGCCGCTGTTTCCGTTGATGAGCGCGGCACCGGTGACGATGCCGCCCATCAGCAGAGGGATGAGGATGGTCATGATGAGGAAGCTTTTGGCGCGGATGCGCTCGAGGTATTCGCGCTGCGCTACAAGCCAAACGTTATGCATCGACGATGCCTCCCTCCGCGTCTCCGAAGCTGGCGCGAACGTTTTCGATGAAGATTTCTTCCAGTGTGGGCTCGATGACTTCGAAGCGCGAAATGCGCGCTCCGCTGGAGAGTGCGGCGGCGAGGACGTCCTGCGCGGCAGCCTCGCTGTGGAGCGTGATGTCCGCGCGGCCGGAGTAGTTCTTCACGTTGTCGATACCCGGGTGGGTGAGGAAGGCGTCGCTGCCCTCGAAGACCATCTGCACATGGTTGCGCGGGTATTGCGATTTGACCTCGCGCATGGAGCCGGAAAGCAGCAGCTTGCCGCGCGAGATGAGAGCGATGGAGTCGCAGAGTTTTTCAACCTGGTCCATGCGGTGGGTGGAGAAGAGGATAGCCTTGCCTTCTTTGCGGAGGTCGACGAGCGTGTCCTGGAGGAGGGTGGCGTTGACGGGGTCGAGGCCGCTGAAGGGTTCGTCCATGATGATGAGGTCGGGCTCGTGGAGCAGCGCGGCGATGAATTGAATTTTCTGCTGCATGCCCTTGGAGAGCTCTTCGGTTTTCTTGGCCGCGGTGTCCGCGATCTCCAAGCGTTCGCACCAGGCTAGAGCGCGCTTCCTGGCGAGGGTATCGTCCAGGCCGTGCAGGCGGCCCAGGAAGATGAGTTGATCGAGGACTTTCATCTTCTTGTACAGGCCACGTTCTTCGGGCAGGTAGCCGATGCGGCTTAGGGCGCGGCGCTCAAAGGGCTTGTCGAAGAGCGAGACCGAGCCGGAGTCGGGCATGGTCATGCCGATCATCATGCGGATGGAGGTCGTCTTGCCGGAGCCGTTGGGGCCGAGGAGACCGAACATTGTGCCGGGCTCGATAGTCAGAGAAAGCCCTTCGACGGCTATTTTTGTGTCGTAGACTTTGCGGATGTTATGAAGTTGAACGATGGACATGCGGGAGCGGCTCGAAACCCTTCTGGTGGCTTACCGATAGTTTACCCGAGCAGGGCGCGCGGCAGAGGCAATTCGCACCGGCGCAGACTACCGCCGGTGAAGCGTATGCTGGAGTAAATACGTCCTATAGAGAATGGTGCCGATGACCGCTGCATTACCTGAAAATGAAGCGAACAGGCTGGCCGCGCTGCGCCGACTGGAGTTGCTGGATACGGCGCCGGAGCCGGAGTTCGACGAGCTGGTTTCGCTGGCGGCCGCCCTATGCGATACGCCGATCAGCCTGGTGACGCTGCTGGATGAGCAGCGGCAGTGGTTCAAGGCCGCGGTAGGACTGAATGCGAAGGAGACGCCGCGGGAGGTCGCCTTCTGCGCGCACTCCATCCTGCAAAGCGATCTTTTTGTGGTGGAGGATGCGCAGAACGACGAACGTTTCGCGGACAATCCGCTGGTGACCGGGGACCCGAATATTCGTTTTTATGCCGGTATGCCGGTGTCCAGCCCGGATGGGTTTCCGATGGGGACACTGTGCGTGATCGATCGCAAGCCGCGCAAATTGACCAAGATGCAGTCCAACATGCTGGCCGTGCTGGCCAAGCAGGTGAGCGCGCGGATGGAAATGCGCATGCAACGCAAGCAGCTACAGCTTGCCTTGGCTGAGGCTGAAGAATCGCGTAATGAATTACGCGCGAGCGAAGAGCGCTTTCGCATCTTCATGGACAACAGCCCGTTCATCAGTTTCATGAAAGATCCTGAGGGCCGGTTCGTCTTCCTAAGCCAGCAATTTGCCGATCACTTTGGAAGGCAGGTTTCCGATTACCTCGGAAAAACCGACTTCGACCTGTGGCCCGAGGACGAAGCGCGGGTGATTCGGCAACACGACATCGGCGTGCTGCTGGCGGGCCGATTGCAGGTGCTGGACGAACAAGTGAGCCGCGCTGCGGGAGACGAAACGCACTGGCGGTCGTACAAGTTTCCTTGCGTGAGTTCGCGGGGAGAGACGCTACTGGCTGGGATTTCTGTCGACATCACTGAGGTCCACAATAAGGAGCTGGCGCTGCGGCGGACGCAGGCGGAGCTGCAATCGGCGAACGCGCTGCTGAAAGAGTTGGTGGTGACCGACGCTCTGACCGGGTTGGGCAACCGGCGGGTGCTGGAAGAACGGCTTACGGCCGAGTTGACGGCCGCTCGGCGTGGACGGAAGCTCGCACTGTTGATGCTGGACATCGATCACTTCAAGCAGCGGAACGATAGGTTCGGACACCAGGACGGCGATGACGTGCTGCGGAAGATGGGCGACCTCATGCGGCGGATCGTTCGCGGCAACGAAATTGCCGTGCGCTATGGCGGTGAGGAGTTGGCTGTGCTGATGCCGAATGCGTCCGAAGAGGATGCGGCGGGGTTGGCGAATCGGCTGCTGCGGGCGATACGGGAGATCGAGTGGCCGCATCAGCCGGTGACGGTGAGCATCGGCGTGGCGGATTGCTGCCAGTTGGAGATGAGTGCGTACGAGCTGATCGCCGCGGCTGACGCTGCGCTGTATGCGGCGAAGGCGGCGGGGCGGGACCGGTGCGCGCGGCATAGTGAGACTACGTAATGCAAAACGGCGCGCCTGGTGGGCGCGCCGCTTGTGTTGAGGTGGGTCGAGCTTACTTTTCGGCGGAGGGGTCGGGCTGCTCGCCGGGGCCGCGCTCTTCGAGCTGCTTCTGTAGCTCTTCACGCTTGCGGGTGCGGGCTTCTTCGCGCTTGGCTGCCTTTTCGCTGAGTTCCTGCTCGGCGCCGAGGAGCTCGATGTAGGCCATTTCGGAGGCATCGCCCTTGCGGACACCGGTGCGGATGATGCGGCTGTAGCCGCCCGGGCGCGTGGTGTATCGTGGCGCAACGATGCTGAAGAGACGGTCGACCGACTCCGGCGTCATCATGTAGGCGAGAGCTTGACGGCGGGCGTGGACGCTGCCGTTTTTGCCGAGGGTGATCATCTTTTCGACGATTGGCCGGGTGGCCTTGGCCTTCGTAATGGTGGTGTGAACGCGGTCGTTCAAGATGATGGATGTGACGAGGTTGCGCAGAAGCGCGCGACGATGGCTGGTATTGCGGCCGAGTTTAAAGCCGCCTTTACGATGACGCATTTTAATATCTCCTTCGGTCCAGCTGCTGCTGTCGACCGGCCTACGGGTACTGCGGAAATCGAGTGGCTCCCACCCATCGCGCTACGTGCTGCGCGATGAATGGGGCACCCAGTGTTGTGCTGCTGTTAGAAGTTGTCCGACTCTGCAGGCAGGTCGAGATCGTCGTCGTCGTCCTCGTCTTCGTCGTCGAAGCTGTTGTAGCTTTGAGCGAGCGTGGCGGCGGGGAGGATGGACGTGGGTCCTGGGACCGGGTTGCCCTGGTCGTCGATCTTCATGCCGAGCGAGAGGCCCATCTGCGCGAGGATTTCCTTGATCTCGTTCAGCGACTTGCGGCCGAAGTTCTTGGTCTTCAACATTTCGGCTTCGGTCTTCTGGATGAGCTCGCCGATGGTCGCGATGTTGGCGTTCTTCAGGCAGTTGTAGCTGCGGACTGAGAGCTCGAGTTCCTCTACAGACCGGTTCAGGTTTTCGTTGCGGACCAGAGGACCGTCGAAGCCGTCGGCTCCGCCGGCTTCCATTTCCTCTTCAAAGTTAATGAAGATGGTCATGTGGTCCTTGAGCAGCTTGGCTGAGAGGCCGAGTGCGTCTGCAGGGAGGATGGTTCCGTTGGTCCAGATCTCGAGCGAGAGCTTGTCGTAGTCGGTGATCTGACCGAGACGTGCTGCCTCGACGATGTAGTTGACCTTGCGGACGGGCGAGTGGACCGAGTCAACCGGGATGAATCCGATGCCGAGGTCGGCGTCGAAGTTCTTGTCGGCGGAGACGTAGCCACGGCCGCGCTTGAGCCGCATCTCCATGTCGATGCGGCCGCCTTCGGAGATGGTGCAGATGTAGACGTTGGGGTCGAGGATTTCGACGTCGCCATCGGCTTCGATCGAACCGGAGAGAACGACGCCGGCCGTGTCCGCGCGCAGGTAGAGGGCCTTGGGCCCTTCGCCGTTGAGCTTGAACGGGATCTGCTTCAGGTTGAGAATGATGTCGGTCGCGTCTTCAACTACGCCGGTGATCGACTGGAACTCGTGCAACACGCCTTCGATCTTGACGGCGGTAACGGCAGCGCCTTCAATCGACGAAAGCAGGGTGCGGCGCAGCGCGTTGCCGATGGTGGTACCGAATCCCCGTTCAAACGGCTGGGCGCTGAATTTGCCAAAACTGGGGGTGAGTGTGTCCTGCTCAACAGCAAGACGCTTGGGCTTCTGGAAACCTCTCCAAAGCATGGTGGTCCTTTCTTCCACGCGCCGCGAAGCATTTTGCGGTGCTGTGGGTACGACGGTTGTAGTGATGCTGGCTGCGTAGGTGCCGCAGCGGAAGGCACCCCACCCTTCCGCAAAGTGCGCGAAAGGATGGGCCACCCAAATTCGTTGTTACTTCGAGTAAAGTTCGACGATCAGCTGCTCGTTGACCGGCAGGTTGACGTCCTGGCGGGTCGGCAGAGCGGTGATCTTGCCCGAGAGATTGTCGCTGGCGACTTCGATCCACTGGACGCGAGTTTGACCGGAGACGAAGTCCTTGGCGGTCGCGAGCAGAACGAGTTCCTTCGAACCTTCTCGGATGGCGATCTCGTCGCCTACCTTGCATTGGAAGGAAGGAATGTTCACCTTGCGGCCGTTGACCTGGACGTGTCCGTGACGAACGACCTGGCGCGACTGACGGCGCGAAAGCGCGAAGCCGAGGCGGTAGCAGACGTTGTCGAGACGCGTTTCAAGCTGCTGGAGCAGGAGTTCGCCGGTGACGCCGGTGCGGTTGGCGGCCTTCTCGTAGTACGCGCGGAACTGCGTCTCGAGCGTGAAGTAGATGCGCTTGGCCTTCTGCTTCTCGCGAAGCTGGAGACCGTAGCCGACTACCTTCTTGATCTTCTTCGACTGGCCGTGCTGGCCGGGGGGGAAGTTGCGCTTTTCGACGGGGCATTTATCCGAGAAGCACTTCGGTCCCTTGAGGAAGAGTTTTGTTCCGTCGCGGCGGCAAAGGCGGCAGACGGGTCCTGTGTAACGTGCCATTTCGTAGATCTCCTAAATACTTCTGGTGGTTCTGGTGTCGATCGCTTTACACGCTTGGCGGCGCTTCATCGCGATCCGGGCCCATCTTGAGGCTGCGTCTGCGGAAACTCGGCTTGGATGCGAATGCAAAAAACGTGCAAACGAACGAAGCAGAAAGGAACATCGCCCAAAATTCACGCGTGTACCAAAATCCGAGACCAAACCAAGTTACGAATAATGTAGCAACACTCACAACCCAACCCTTTACATAGAAATGATCGGGTTGTGAGGTTGGTCGCATTCTTATACCCTGCGGCGTTTGGGCGGACGGCAGCCGTTGTGCGGCATCGGCGTAACGTCGCGGATGCTGCGAACATCGATGCCGGCAGCGGCGAGTGCGCGGATTGCGGACTCACGGCCGGAGCCG
>CAZZYB010000253.1:0-6321 GCA_964658125.1 uncultured Acetobacteraceae bacterium
AAGACGCAACGGCTTATAGCAATGGTCCAGTCGCCCAAGGTAAGACCACTGAATCGGAGGCATTGCTCTACGACGGAAGGAATGACGAGACAGGTTGGCGAGATGTTGGCTTCGCAACGACAAACTGGTTGCCCGCAAGGGTTCTCGATTCCATCTGGGGTCCTGTCGCTGTAAGCAACCTGCCGCCAATGATGGAAGCTGTCTTTCCGTCTTCAAGGATAAGCACTTTGGACGATGGTCCGCTTCCTCCTCGCGGAGCAAAGTCTCAGGCACATCATAATGGGATCGGGGAGCATGAATCGCAGTCCTGGCTGAGCTCAGGAAACGGTAGGTTCCTTGTCGATTACGATCGAGTCCTCAGTGGTCATATATCTCTGAAGTTGGAAGGAACGTCCGGGAGCACAGTCACTGTTTGGCCGCGGGAACTCAGAACGGATGCACCAGGACGAAGACCCTTCGTCGTCATCCTTGGCAAAGGAACTACGTTCTTCGAATCCCCTTCACTTGAAAGCTTCTCCAGCCTAGAGATCGATGTTTCGAATGCCGCAGGTCCGGTAAATTTCCGCGATATCCGCGCCAACTTTGTCTCGCAACCGGTTGCATACCGAGGCGACTTTACTTCCAGCGATGAGCGACTGAATACGCTCTGGAGAGCATCCCGGTGGCAGACCCAGATCTGCCTGCAAAACCGCTTCATGGATTCGCCGGACCATCAAGAACCCATAGGCGACCCGGGAGATTACCTGATCGAGGCAAAGGTAGCCGACTACGCCTTCGGCCCAGCCCCGCTGACTCCGCAGTTTTTGCGGCAGTTTGCCGCGATTCTGGACCATTGGATGGTGAATCATCCGGAGGGATCACCCAACTTCCACACTAGCTATTCCCTGCTCTGGCTGCAGACCTTGCTGGAATACTACGACGACACCGGGGACGAGTCTCTGGCAAAGGAGTTGGCGCCCTCGGCATATCGCCTCCTGGCGCGCTATGCCCAGTGGATCGGTCCGAATGGAATTCTCTCCGAAGCTCCAAACTACTTGTTCATGGACTGGATCACAATTGGCGGGTTTCCAACCCATCATCCGCCGGCCGTGATTGGGCAAGGGTATCTGACAGCCTTCTACTATCGCGGCCTTGCAGACGGCATTCGGCTTGCACAGTTGACTGGCGACACAACTCGCGTGGCTCAATATATGGAACAGCGCAGCCAGTTGCGCAGGGCCTTCCATAAGGAACTCTGGGACGCCCGGGTTGGCCTTTACCGCGACGGAAAGCCTTTTCTGAATCACAATCCAACCAGTCCCAATTTCCTGCCCCCGGACAAAAACATCGAAACCCATAGTCCGCATGTAAACGTCCTCGCCGTGCTCTACGACCTGGCACCGCTGGAGGAGCAATCGGATATTCTCGCCCGAGTCTTTGCCTCTGAAGGCGCGACCGCCAAGACCCAGCCAGGAGATCGGCAGACCGACAGCGATGGCTTACTCAATGTGCAACCATACTTCATGCATTTCGTCTTCGCGGCCGAGGCTCATGCCGGTTTATTTGCGAAATACGCTCCCGCACAACTTGCTCGCTGGACCGTGAATCCACAGACCCAGACCTTCCAGGAGATGTGGACGCGAGGCGATTGGAGCCACGGCTGGGGCGCAACACCCCTGATTCAGATGTCCGCTCGCGTGCTCGGCGTAAGTGCCGACTCTCCTGGCTATGCGACGGTGCTCCTTGCGCCCACTCCAATCGGCTTGAACTTTGCGAAGGGAACGGTACCGACTCCCAAAGGAGACGTACAGGTCTCCTGGATCCGCGAACTCAACCGGTTCGTCTACGACGTAACCTTGCCTCCAAGGACCGGTGGAACAATCGATCTCGCTGGGTTCGCCGGGGCGGATGCCATCCTCTTTTCCATAGATGGCTCTCAATCGATGCGTTACAGCCGCCCGATTAAGATCGGAGCCGGCGCTCATCGCCTCATTCTTTCTTCAAGGACCGCTTCGGAAACAAAATAGGTGTTTTTGGGATTGGGTCGCCTCCATCAGGCGATGGCAAATGTTTGTCGGGGGGCATAGCAACCGAGATTCGTTAGCTTGGCTTCCGGCGAGGCAGCAAGCTACTATTTCGCGGCGCCGCGCAAAAGGATCACCTTTCCGTCAATAGGCATACGCAGTTGATGTTCCCTGCCCTTTTTGGAGTACCTCAGATTATCAGTATTTGCTATTTCTGTGATTTCGTTGCGACGCACTGCAACTCCTATACCGCTAGGGTTGAATTTGTCGCCGTCTTAATGGCTCGGTTTGGGTTCGAGCTCCAGCCCGCTCACCACCCCGCCAACGTACCTTGTCATCCTTAGTCAAAGGCGGCGGATCCGCTTCCCTCTTCGCTATCCTCTTCCAGGCGCTACGGCGACGGCTTATCCGGCGCATCATACCCACTCATATCCGGCGAACGTAGGGGATACCGCATCCCATTGCTGCCAGAATTGCTAGTTACAAAGAAGTGAGTATGGGCTTCTGTGACTCCGCGGTCACTGGCTAGGTCCCTATTCACACCGGAGGGCCACCATTGGGTCAATCCTAGTCGCTCGACGTGCCGGAAGCCATGCAGCTATAAGCGTCATCGCACTCACCGTGAGCAGCGCCACCGCGAACGTCAGGGGATCCAGCGCGCTTAATCCGAAGAGCTGGTCTTTTAGGTATTTGGTCGCCAACAGGGTGAGTGGCAAACCCAGGGCCACGCCGACGGCGAGTAGAAGCAACGATTCACTCAAAATCATCCACTGCACCGCAGGAGTCTGAGCGCCCAGCGCAATGCGAATGCCGATCTCGTTGGTTCGCCGAACAACGTTGTAGCTCATCACGCCGTAGAGACCGATCGCCGCCAGCAGCAGCGCTAGCAGGGCGAACATACCTGTCAGCGAGGAGATCAGTTCGTCATGCGTCATGAAGTTGGAGACCTGATCGCGAATGGTTGTGACCCTGAGGAGAGGTAGGTTGGGATCGACGGACGCGATTGCCGCACGAAGATCTGTAATTGATCGGGCCGGGTCGCCGGTGGTGCGGACCAGAATCATGCCGGCGAAGCGGTCCTGATTTTCTTCCAGAACAATCTGTTTCGCGACGAGGCTGGTTGTGCTGGGAGCAGACGAATCCGTCGGAACAAACGGATTGATCTGCGCAAGCGGAATGTAGGTCATTCGGACCGGATCAGTGTCTCTGGGATTGCCGGATTTCGTGTCGCGCGCGATCCCTACAATCTGCCACGGCACTTTCACGCTGTCGATGTCGATGAGGATAGAGCGCCCGAGGGCATCGCCTCTGGGAAAGAAATGATGGGCAAGCGTCTCGTTGATAACGGCGACTTTCTGGGTACTAGCGATGTCGCCATTGGTGAAGGAGCGCCCCGCAACAATCGGTATGCCAACCGTTTCAAAGTACTGTCCTGAGACGCGGTTCAGGATCGAGTGCATGCTCTCCTTAGGCGCGGGAGCGTAACCGGGGATCGTCACACTGGAGGACCAGTTACCGGCGCTTATCGGTGGTGAGGCGGAGAGCGCGACCGAGCGGACACCGGGGAGCGCGGAGAGCCGCTCCACCAGACGCTCATGCAGACCCGGAGTTTGGCTTGGCTTGTATCCTGCGAGTTTTGCGTTAAACTTGGCAAGCAAAAGATGGGAGCGCTCAAAGCCGTAATCCTGGTTCTGCAGATTGCGGAGTGTACGGAGAAACAGTCCTGCGCCGACCAGCAGAAGTAGCGGGAGCATCACCTGAACGGCGACCAGCGTCTTAGGCCACAACCGAGCTGATTTGCCTCCACTGCTTTGCATAGTGCGGTTGCTGTCGCTCAGATTGCCTGCTGCCCTGGTACGTGCTGCGGCAAGGGCCGGAGCAACTCCGAAGAGAATTCCTGTGAGCAGCGACAGGCCTAAGGTGAACAGCATCACCGTCGTATCCGGCGCCGGATCCATGGCGATATAGGTATTGCCCTGGCTGACGAATCCGATGAGAACTCTCGTGGCCGCGAACGCGATGCCCAGCCCCAGCAATCCGCCGCCAACTGACAGCAGCAGAGTCTCGATCAGGTTCTGCCGCACGATGCGTGCGCGGCTGGAGCCAAGCGCAAGTCGAGTCGCGAATTCGCGCTTTCGAGTGGCTGCGCGAGCCAAAAGAAAGTTTGCTAAATTGGCGCAAGCGATCAGCAGCACCAAGGCGACCACACCCATGAGGATTTTCAGCGAGTCGGCGTATTGGTCGCGGAGCAATGAGGCTCCACGTGCCGCGTAGACTAATGGAACGGTGACGCGGTTGATCTCCTGGAGCCGGGCGGGTGTCACCTTCGCGCCTTCCTGAGCGCGGATCCCGGTGCGAATCTGCTGATCGAGCCAGCTCTGGCTTTGCGCCAGTGCTTGTTTGTTGGTTGCGGCCTGACTGCTGAGGCGGCCAAAGAGATTGACAAAATAGAGCCCGCCGTCTGGTGTCAACATGGAGCGTCTGCATCGTCATCGGCGCCCACAGGTCGGGTGGCTCCATCTCCCGCTTTATGCCGTGAAAATTCTCAGGCATAACGCCGATAACAGAGAAGGGAGATCCATTGATAAGGATGCTTTTGCCAAGAACCGCTGAATCCGACGAGAGCGCCTGCTGCCACAAATGATGGCTCAGGACAACGACGGCTCCGCCTCCGGGAGTATTGTTATCCGTTGGGGTGATGACACGTCCCATTAAGGGCTCGGCGCCGAGCACACCGAAGTAGTTACCGGAGACAAGATTGGCTGGGGCCAGAGTGGCGGCTGTATTGGAATCAGCCCCAAGGCCGGCACCTGGCAGACGAAGACTCACCTTGTCGGAGAAGCTGCAGAAAGAGCCTATCCCCTGGAATGGCCCGGGATCGCGCTCGAGTTGCCTGGCAAAATACCACGGGAATAGACCGTAGCTGCCCATGTCGATGCCCCCAGCCTCTCCGCCGCCGGTCTGATGGCCGAACGTAACCAGTTGCTCAGGATTTTGTACCGGCAGATTGCGCAGCATCACCTGCTGGATGAGCGTGAAGATGGCTGTATTGCCGCCGATACCTAGGGCCAGCGAAAAGAGAGCGATGAGGGTAAAAGCAAAGTTCTTTGTGAGCATGCGCAGGCTGATCCGTATGTCCTGGAGAATGCCCTCGAGAGTGGACTCCCAGCGCGACGACCACACCAGATGCTTGACCGCGTTGCTGCTTCCCAGCTCCACCATCGCGGCTCGACGCGCGGCCTCGGCCGTCATCCCCTCCCTCTTTTGTGCGCAACCGAAGCCTCCACATAACTCTCTAGTTCTTCGTCCAGTTCACGTTCCACACGCTGCTTCTGGAAGAGCGATTTCAAGCCAACCATCAGGCTGCTTATCCAATGCATGAGGTTCCTCCTGGGAGCTACAGTGGGACTTCAAATTACGCATCAAGAATGAGGGAGATGGCAAGAATCTGCCGCTGCCATTGCTGCCGTTCCGTTACGAGAGCCTTACGGCCGTTGGCGGTGAGCAGGTAGTACTTGGCACGGCGATTATTTTCTGTAGACCGCCACTCGGACTTCACGCGTCCTCCGCGCTCCAGCCGGCTGAGCGCTGGAAGCAAAGAACCCGGATTGACGCGGAATATGCCGTTGCTGGTTTGCTCAATACGCAGAGCCACACCATAGCCGTGCATGGGCTCAAGAGCCAGAGTCTTCAGGATGAGCATCTCCAAGGTTCCCTGAACCAGATCAATCTGCTGTCCAGCTTCATCGACTTCAGCGGTCATGGATCTCCTCTAGGCAATCAAGCGGTTACAAGGATCTCCTCTTGATTGTCAAGAGGAGCCCTGAAGGCTATGCGCACTATCTCTTCACTCCTCACTTCGGCGGCCATTCGGAGGAAGCAGCGGATCCGAGTCAGGTGAGCGGTAAATCCCAATGCACTGTTGGCAAGCGATCACGAACCGTTCGTGTGGGTTCGTCGCATTGAGCCAGGTGGCTCCGAATGAACGGTGTGGACCTGCACACCCCTCAAAAACTGGGTTTGCGTGTCTCCCCCTCGGGATTAGCGACCGGTACGCCCACCTATTGCAAACATTCTTGCTGGATGCCGCGAAGTGCCAAGACGGCGTTGTGTCTTTGACGCCAGACCCGGCTTTGAAACACGTCAAAGTGAAGCCGGGCAGAACGGCCCAGAAAAACGCCAGAAAAGGGTCTATCGTGACCGTAGCGTTACCACGCCCTTTGAAATCAACCAAAATGTTGATGTAAGTTGCTGATTTTTTTTGGCGTCCCCGACGGGATTCGAACCCGTGTTACCGCCGTGAAAGGGCGGTGTCCTA
>CAZZYB010000254.1:0-6292 GCA_964658125.1 uncultured Acetobacteraceae bacterium
TCCAGGCTGCTGCTTCTGTGAACTCCAGCGCGACGATCGCACAGGGGCTGACGGCGTTCCCGCAGTACTCGGGCGTCAGTGATACCTGGGGAGTGAACACAGCTAACTTCGCCTATAACTCCCTACAGGTTGCGCTCGATCAGCGGAACTTCCACGGACTCAACTTCAACGTCAACTACACCTGGTCCAAGAACGTGGGCGACGATGGGACCTTCCGCAGCGGTTTCGACATTCCTGCGGCGGCGATCTCGGGCGGCACACGGAGCTACCACCAGGACCGTATCGAACGTGGAGACACTGTGATTTCGCAGCGTCACGTCGCCCATGCCTTCGGCGTTTACCGGCTGCCGTTGGGGGCGGGTGTTCTGGGCGGACAAAACGTCATCACACGCCAGGCATTGGGTGGATGGCAGCTTGGATTCATCTTCACCTACGGCTCCGGCTCGCCGATCACGATCACGGCTGCGAGCTGCACTTCGCCTGGACAGGGACAGTGCATGCCGAACATCAACCCGGGATTTACCGGCAGCGCGCGCATCAACGGAGGTTATGGCCGCAACGCCAGCGGTGCGCGTACAGCTTGTAACCTCGGCATCGGAACGGTGGATGGAACGACGACGGGCGCTGCCTGCGCTCCGGTCAAGTACATCGACGCTAACGCCTTCCAGGCGGTGACGCCGATTAACACTATCCAGCTGCTGGGTAATGCGCCGCGCACGGGTGCTTTTGGGCTCACCAATCCTGCGTCCACCAATCTGGATGCCAACATCAAGCGTACCTTCAAGATTCACGAAGCGCTTAACGTGCAGTTGGAAGCGGACTGCATCAACGTAGCGAATCACACCATCTTCGGCAGCAACTCCAACGGCACCATCGTCGGTCCTAATGCTTCTTTTGGCAACGCCGCCTTCGGTACCGTCACTAACGTCTCCAATAAGCCGCGCAGCTTCCAGATTGCGGCCCACGTCAACTTCTAACGGTCGGTCTCCTTCCTCTGTCTCGTGCGAGCACACCGTTCGCACGAGACATTTTTTCTTGAATCCACTGTACGTTTTTGCTCAAACTCTGTTACGGCTGAACCACTGAATGAGGACTAATCACTTGCAACGCATCTGCTTCGTTTTGAAAATTCTTCCTGAGCGGCTGGATGAATACCGGGAGCGCCATCGCGAGGTGTGGCCAGAGATGAAGGCTGCGCTCAAAGCGTCCGGCTGGCGCGACTATTCGCTCTTCCTAAGGCCGGATGGTCTGCTTGTGGGGCACGTGATGTGCGAAGACTTTGAGGCCGCGCGAGCTGCTATGAAGGGCTTCGAAGTGAATGAGCGCTGGCAGTGCGAAATGCTTCCGTTCTTCGATGGCTCGGGGGCAACGCCCGATGACGCCATGCAACCGCTCGAAGAGATCTTCCACCTCGACTAATGTCCTTTCTCCAACCTTACAAAGGCTTGTCATGACTCCACGTTTTTTGCTCGCCGCCGCTATCGCCGGCCTTGCTCTTTCGTTGCACGCACAGCAAACGCCGCCGCGCACATGGGTCGATAAGGACACCGGCCACCGCGTCTTCCGCGTCACTGACGAAGAGCGCTCCTCCGGTTTCTACTTCAACGTGAACGCTTATTCGCCTGACGGACGGTGGATGGTCTACACGGCTCCCGATGGCATACATACGCTTGAACTGGCCAGCAGGAAGACTCGCCTCCTCGTGCCCAACCCTCCGCTTCCGGCAGGCGAGAAACCGTCTTTTCGTAGCGGCGTACACACCATTGTTGTTGGCAAGAAGACGAACAGCGTCTTCTACTCTGCGTTCGATTCCGCGACGAGTCTATCTACGATTTACAAAGCGAATCTTGACACCGGCGCTGTCACCCAACTCACCACGCTACCGGCCCGGGCCAGCATTTCGACGGTGAACGCGGATGAGACTCTTGGCGCGGGATCGTTCGCGGAGACCGATGAAGCGGCGACGCGCGATCCCAGCCGCCGCAACACGCACACGGCTACGGATGCGTCAGGGCGCGTGGTTCCTACGCCGCTGGTTCAGGCTCCTGACAAGTCGCAGATGATGGAGCGGCGTCTTGCGGCGCGCATTCCGGTCGTGCTTTTCACCATCGATCTGAATACAGGCAAAATGACTACGCTGCTGCACTCTACTGACTGGATCGGCCACCTTCTTTTTTCGCCCGCGGATCCTACGCTGCTGATGTACTGCCACGAAGGACCGTGGCATAAGGTCGATCGCATCTGGACGATTCGTACGGACGGCACGCACAACGAACTGATGCACCAGCGGTCGATGCTGATGGAGATTGCCGGGCACGAGTTCTGGGGGCTTGATGGCGAGACCCTCTGGTACGACTGGCAGACGCCCAAGGGTGAAGACTTCTGGCTGGCGAGCTATAACCTCCAGACGCATCGACGGACCGCGTACCACATGCAGCGCGACGAGTGGTCGATCCACTTCAACCTGACGCAGGACCTCGATCTCTTCATCGGCGACGGTGGCGACTCGGGCCAGGTGGCCCACTCGCACAACGGGACGTGGATCGAGCTTTTCCGGCCCGAGATGCGGCGCAATGAAGATGGGCTGGACGCGCCCGCGTTCGTCCGCCCCGGGATGTTCCACTCCGAGCATCTCGTCAATATGGCTCATCATGACTACCGGCTCGAGCCTAATGTGCGGTTCTCGCCGGATAAGAAGATGGTGTTCTTTACCAGCAACATGTTCGGTTCGAGCTACGTCTTCGGCGTCGACGTCGAAAAGGCCGTCAATCCGAAGCCGGAAGAGATCTTGTCGACGCCGGAGCTGGGCAAACGGTTTTCGCCCGATCCCACGCCCACGCCGGATGATAAGTAGCCTGCAAAGGATTAGAATTCGCCGCATATGAATTTCACTTACTCTCACGTTGCGAGTGTTCTCGCTACGGCTCTCACTCTCGGTCTTAGTGCTCCGGCACCGGTGCCAGCACGGTTGCTGGTTGCCAATCAAGGCGATGCCACCCTCAGCATTGTTGACCTCTCGACCGGCAAGCTGACTGGAAGTGTTGCGGAAGGCTACGACAAGGTTGTCGGGCACGAAGTCGCTACGTCGCTCGACGGGCGGACGGCGTACCTTCCTATCTATGCGAGCAGCGGGGTAGGGAAGCCGGGCATCGATGGTCACATCATGCTGCGCATCGACGTTGCCTCTGGCAAGATCACCGGGACGTTGGATTTCGGGCACGGTGTGCGTCCGCATTGCGTTGTGCTGGATCCCGTCAGCGGTCTGCTGTACGTGACTACCGAGCTCGATAAGGCCATCACGATTGTTGATCCGGTTACTTTCAAAGTTGTGGGCGCGATTCCAACTACGCAGGAGCAGTCGCACATGCTCGCCATCTCGCACGATGGCAAGCGCGGGTATACGGCTAACGTGGGTCCGGGTACGGTTTCCGTGCTCGACCTGAAAGCGCGGAAGACGGTCACGGTGGTTCCGATCTCAGCGAATACGCAGCGTATCTCGGTGTCGAACGACGATAAGTGGGTGTTTACCGCGGACCAGACTGCGCCGCGTCTCGCTGTCCTTGATGCGGGCACGAACCAGGTGAAGAGCTGGATTGCGCTGCCTTCAGTGGGGTATGGCACGGCACCGACGAAAGACGGCCGCAACCTGCTTGTCACGCTGATCAGAGCTTCGCAGCTTGCGGTGGTTGACCTGAAGACGATGCAGGTCACGCATACGATGGACGTCTGCTCGAATCCGCAGGAAGTGCTGCCCACGCCCGACGGCAAAACGGCTTACGTTTCGTGCATTGGCGGGCACCAGGTGGCCGCTGTTGATCTTGCTACGTGGAAAGTGACCGGGATGATCGATGTGGGTGAACGCGCGGACGGGATGGCTCTGGCCATCCCGCGGTAACGCTGTTGAGTTGAAGGGCTTACTGGGCGCTGAAGGCGTCCTCGGCTTTATTCATCGCCACTGCATCTACCGCGTGGGGAATGAACATCACGCGATATTTAAAGGTGGCCGATTTGCCCTTCTCGATGGTGAAGTCGAGCTGTGGCGCCTTGGGGTCGAAGATTTTCGCACCCAGGGGATTGACTGCGAAGAGCCCGTATCCGCGAGCGTGCCAGTAAGCCGGGTAGCCGGGGTTCCTGGGATGGTCGAGGATCGCAATGGTTGCAGTCTTGCCTTCGGGGTTTGTTCCGGTCAGGATGCACCACTTGCCGCGCGTGGACCAGACCGCGTCGCCCTTGATGCCTTCGCTGGTGAGGTAGACACCTGTGGCTCCGGCTCCGGAAGCGCCTTCGACCTTGGTCTGCTTTCCATTGGCGTCGGTAAAGATGCCGCCCTTTTCGTTGGGCGACTCCAGCCAACGGGCTACGCGAATGCCGAGCAGCCCTTCCTTGTCGTCATGGAACACGGCGCGATCCAAGGCTTCCAGCGTGATCTGCTGGTCGATTGTACGAACCGTTCCCTGGCGCGAGAAGGTATAGCGGGCCGTCTCCTTCAAGAGCTCCTTGCCTTCGCCGGTAATCCACACCGACTCGACGACCAACTCGCCGTGGTCCTTGCCACTCCTGGTGGATACGACCTTGCGTTGCTCTATGGTTCCCATCTTCGTGCGGTTAGCTTCAGGGATCGCGTCGGAGTTGTTCCAGAAGTCGAACCCGTTGACGTTGCCGTAGTTGAACCACATGCCGGCGTGGTGGGGATGATCCTGCCGCTCGCCGGGGCGAGGTGCCAACGGGTAGCCCCGCGACACCTCGATCCCGCCGTCTTCGATCAATGGATATAAAACTGGCTTTTTGAGCGACGTAGGCCAGACGTAGGAGGTAAAGGGCGAGCCGTCGATGGTGATGTCCACGCGGCGGCTGGCCTCGTTCGCAATCACCTCAACGCCTTTGCCCTTTTGTGCTGCCAGACCCATCGCTCCGCACACTGCAAGCAAACCTACCGCGATCAGCTTAGCCAATGGCCTTTCCTCCGGCGACCACCTTCTGCGCCTTGTCGTCGAACGTGACCTTCTGTCCGGTCTGCATGGCAGCGATGCACATGCAGAGGGCGATTGAGTGGCTGTAACCCGCCTCGATGCTGGCGTTCGGAGTCTTGCGCGAACGCACGCACTCCATCCAGTTCTTCACGTTGGCGATCGTCATCGAGTCGCCGCCCGTGTTCGCGGACGTGTCCGCCACCTCCGCTTTACCCAGCGAGAAGCTAGGCAGCAGGTTCGCCTTCATATGCATCTCGTCGGCCGACCTCTGGCCCAGTCCACCCTCCGGCGTCACCTTCTGCGTGTCCATATTCAGCATGCCGCCGTTGGAGTAATAGAGCTCCTTGACGCCCCCAGCGGAGTTCGTCTGCCGCGAAGAGTAGACGACCTGGAAGCCTTTCGACATGTCGTCCAGCGGGCCGTAGTCGAAGACGGCGGTGAGGGTGTCCCAGTTGCGACGGCCGTCGTGCCACTGGTAGATGCCGCCATTCGCGACGACGCTGCGAGGATGCGGATAGCCGCTGAACCAGTGCACCGTGTCGATCTGGTGGACCAGCCATTGGTCCGGAATGCCCGAAGAGAAGGGCCAGAACAAGCGGAACTCGAGGTATTTGCGAGCGTCGAACGGCTCGTAGGGACGGTTCAGCAGGTAGCGCTTCCAGTCCGTGTCCTGCTCCTTCAACAGCGGCACTACGTCGGGGCGCCGCCAGCGTCCGGGCTGATTCACGTTCCAGGTCATTTCGACCATGTTGATGTCGCCGAACTTGCCCGACTTGATGTACTCGTAAGCCTGCTGGTAGCTGGGCGTGCTGCGGCGTTGGGTGCCTACCTGGACAATTTTGCCGGTCTTGTGAACCGCATCGCGGAAGGCCACCGCATCGGCCATGCGGTCTGCGGTGGGCTTTTCGACGTAGGCATCGCGCCCTGCGTTCACCGCTTCGATTCCGTGCAGAGCGTGCTGGAAGTCTGCGGTTGCGACCATCACGGCGTCTATATCTTTGCGGGCGTAGAGTTCGTCGTTGTTCCGGCAGGTCTCGATCTTGTTGCCGCAAACCTTTTCTACGTAGGCGACTGCTTCCGTGCGGCGCATGCTCCAGATGTCGGAGACGGCGACGTACTGGAAATTCATCTCCTTGGCGCTGTGTTGAAATGACGGGATAAGGGCGCCTTTCATGCGGTCGCCAGCGCCTATGATACCGACCCGGACGCGGTCGTTGGCGCCTGCGATCGCGGCGTAGCTTGAAGCAGTCCACGAAGGGACGGCGGCTGTTGCGGCCGCGGCCGCGCCTAGCTTGATAAACGATCTCCGATTTGCATCGAGC
>CAZZYB010000255.1:0-6259 GCA_964658125.1 uncultured Acetobacteraceae bacterium
GATGAGGTCTACTGCGCCGAATTCAAGGGTGGGGGTCAAGAGGATCGCGGCGCCGAGGAGGGAGATGGCGAACGCGATGGTGAAGAGGAGCCAGAGGCGGCGCTGGGTCATGGGATTGAGGGTATATCGGTCTTCGGTTGCGGTAGGGGCTGACGAGAAGGAAAACGCGAAGGCGCTAAGTACGCAACGGTTCGCAACGGAATTCGTGCTGGGTAGAGTTGGAGATTACATCCACTCTGTGCCGTACTGGACGGGGATCTGCGTGAAGGCTATGCGGGTAGGGGCGGACTCGCGGGCGGGGAGCATGCCGGCGAAGTGCAGGGTGGTGTGGCCGTATTTGAGGTTCAGCTTGTCCATGGTGGCGGAGAGCTGGTTGCGGTTGCCGGGCTCTTCGAAGAGCATGACCGGGACTTCGTTGTCGGGGATGAGGTTGCGGAGGGTTACGCCGACGAAGAACGGTTGTTGGTTTTCGGGGCCGCTGGGGCTTTGTTTCCAGATGCCCTGCAGTGCTTGAAGGAGGGTGAGGGTGTCCTGGCACGGACGGAAGCGGGCTTCCATGCCCCAGGCGGCGTGCTGGATGCCGCTGGAATGTTTGCGCAGCCTTTCGGCTCGGGCGGCTTGGTCGCGAGTGAGCTTGTACTTGATCGTGACCGAGAGCGAACTGGCGTGAAATTTCTCCATGCGTAGACGCATCGCGGCCTTATGCAGCAGCTTGTGCGCGACAGCCCAGGAGCCTTCAGGGGAGCGGTGCTCGGGGCCGAGGACGTGGGAGTGGCCGAGGGACTTCTGAATGTCCGAGGCGACAGGGGCGCCGTCGTCGCCGGTCTCGCCGCCGCGCAGCCAGTGGTAGAGGCGGTCGCCCCAGACGGAATCCCAGAGCGAGTGCATGGCGTTGCGGTCGAGGTCGAGGAGCTCCGGCATGGTGTGGATACCCTTGGCGTTGAGGCGTATTCCAGTCTTTGCGCCGACGCCAGGAAGGTCACGGAGCTCGAGGTGCGAAATGGCGCGCGGGAGTTGCGACGGCAGGAGGCCGATGAGGCCGTCGGGTTTCTGCATGTCGCTGGCGATCTTGGCGAGGTAGCGGTTGGGAGCCATGCCGATGGAGCAACGGAGCGTTGAGCCGACATCGTCCTTGATGGCCTGCTTGATGGCGAGGGCGATCTGGCGCGCGGCGGGTGGCTGGCGCTCGCGGCCCATGAGCTGGCAGACCATCTCGTCGATGCTGGGCGTGTGCGCCACCGGGCAGCAACGTTCGACTGCGGCAGCGATTTTGTGCGAGAACTCGGAGTAGACGGTGTGCGATCCGTCTACGAGGATGATGCCGGGTATGAGCTTCTTCGCTTCGCCTACCTTGGTGAGTGTCTTGACGCCGAGGGCTTTGGCTTCATAGCTCGCGGCGATGAGGGCGCCGGTGTCGGCCATGGTGCCGACGACGCCGAGGGGCTTGCCGCGATACTCGGGGTGGAGCTCCTGCTCCACGGACGCGAAGAAACTGTTGAGGTCGATGTGGAGGAAGGCGAAGAGGTCGGGTTGGGGTTGGGTGGACATTCGCGGCTGGGATAATTGTATTCGCCGGGTGTTCGCTTGGAGGGGTCTGGCGTATGGTTCTGAGATGGAATCCATCAGCTCAAAGACAGCGGAACATTACACGTGGGGCGAGGGATGCGATGGGTGGCACCTGGTGAAGACGGCCGAGCTGAGCGTGATTGAAGAGCGCATGCCACCGGAGACGGCGGAGCAGCGGCACAAGCATGAGCGGTCGCGGCAGTTTTTCTATGTGCTGGCGGGGGAGTTGACGATGGAGGTCGATGACTTACAGGTGCTGATTCATGCGGGGGAAGGCGTCGACATCTCTCCGGGCCAGGCGCATCAGGCGATTAATGGCAGTGCAGCAGATGTGCGATTTCTGGTGACGAGTGTGCCTCCGAGCCACGGAGACAGGATGACTGCGTGAGTGCGGTTTGTCTCGAAGAGTAGCCATCGAGCGAGGGCTAATTGCTCGGCTACATCAAGGGAGAGTGAATTTTCCGCTTGACTTCGAGTCACGTAGAGCCCAAGATCATGGGACGAATAACCATTTAATTGTGACGAAGCGTTCCCCTTGAGGGACACACGTCGATTTCTGCCTTTGAAAGATCAAAGGCACGTACCGCAATTTCCAGGAGGTCCGATGAAAAAGTTATTGCTAATGGTGCTCATGCTGGTAGTGGGCTTTGGCGTGGCTGTACGAGCGCAGGAGACAACCGGAGGTGTTGAAGGAGTTGTGAAGGATGCCAGCGGCGCCACCCTCGGGGGTGCGACGGTTGTGATCCGCGGAACCAACCTGATTGGAGTCAAGACCCTGACGACAGACAACTCGGGATACTTCAGGTTCGTCAATCTTCCTCCGGGGCCCTATACGCTGTCGGCCGTCGCAAACGGTTTTACAGAGTTGAAGAAGGACTCACTGATCATTGAGGTAGGGCACATTCCCACGCTTAACATGACTATGACAGTGGGATCGGAGAAGACGATTGTCGAGGTTTCAACGACGGCCTCTCCCTTGATCGACGTAACCCAGACTACGACGTTGACCAACATTACAAAAGACGAAATTGACTTTGTTCCCCGCGGCCGCTCCTTTCAGACCATCCTTGCTGCGGCCCCTGGCGCACAGACCGAACCTCTACAGGGCGGCGTGCAGATCGGCGGAGCTGCAACGGCTGAAAATTCCTATCTCATTGAAGGCATGACAACGAACAGCCCGAACACAGGTACGTCGGCCGCAAACGCTCCCTTCGAATTCATTCAGGAAGTCCAAATCAAAACATCAGGGATCAACGCTGAAAATGGCGGTGCAATGGGTGCCGTGATCAACGTGATTCAGCGCCGTGGCAGCAATGTGTTTCACGGCCAGGTGTTCTCGTACTACGAAGGCGATCCTTTCGATGCCAGCCCCGTTACAACGGCGCGCTTCAACCCACAGGCGTCGATCAATGGCCGCTTCGATATTCCGATTCAGAATTACACTCCCAAGAAAGACCATTACCGGTATGTTCAGCCCGGAGCGCTTGTAAGCGGCTACTTGATGAAAGACCGTCTGTGGATGACAGCCGCTCTGGAGCCGGATTTCAGGGCAACCCGTCGGACGGTTAACTTCAGTAACGCGACCTGCATTGCCGCCGGTAACTGCGCCGGTGTGCGGATATTAAACAAAAACAGCCAGCAATATTTTGCTCTTGGACGGTTGGACTACAAGGCTACGGAACGCATCCGTCTTTATGGTTCGGTACAGTACGCCTATCTTCGCGAAACCGGCACCAACCAGCCGGTGGCCGACTCAATTCAGAGTGGCCTGTTCAACATTAGCTCCGGGGTGGCCCCGGACAACTTCAACAACGGCATCGGCGATGTGCAGCCGAACATCCTGGGTGCGGCCGGCGCTGACATTACTCTAACGCCGAATCTGATCGCGACCACGCGCCTCGGGCGGTTTTACACCAACTATGGGGACCGTGGCATTCCGCAGGGCCAACGCTTCCTGTGGCTGTTCAGTTCGCAGCCCACGACATCTTCAGGTAATCAGAACAAAACGGGCTATGGGCTGGATGGAACGACCGCTGCCTCAAACTACGCGGCCTCTTCTCAGGCTTCCGGCTTTTTCAACATTAACGCGAACGAAGGCTATCAGTACCAGATCTATGCTCAAACTACTTTTGCGCAGGATGTGGCTTACTTCAAGAAGAGCTCCTTCGGTACTCATAACCTGAAGTTCGGGTATCAACTCAACCACCTGCTCAATAACGATAACCAGACGTTCCAGAGCAGCTATACCCGGATCGGTTGGGGAACGAATTACGCTCCCGGTACCGCGCAGGGCGTTGCGAATTGCAAGACGATCGAAGCACAAAACCTCGCCAACCCGAACTTGAAAACTACGGATAATTCACTCTGGAAGACCGATCCAACTACAGGGTTTCTCATCAGGAACCCCAATACGGACCCGACGGCCACTTCCTGCATGGGCAATTACGGGTACATCATTGCTCGCGACGGGGTTGAGATCAACGGCCAGGCGAGCAGCAACAATCACAGCTTCTACGGCCAGGACTCCTGGACGGTTGCCAAGGGTCTCACGATCAATGCGGGCGTCCGCATCGAGAAGGAATACTTGCCCTCCTTCAATCAGTTTCCTTCGGGCATCAGCTTCGGCTGGGGCGCCAAGGTTGCACCGCGGCTGGGGGCCTCGTGGGATATCTTGCAGGACGGCAAGTGGAAAGCGTTCGGAAGCTACGGCGTGTTCTACGACCAGATCCGTTTGAACCTGGCCATCGGTTCCTTCGGCGGCAACTACTGGCATGATTGCGCCTACGCTCTGGATTCGGCCAACTTCACAACCTTTAGCCTCGCGAAGGACGCCACCGGCCACTATTGCCCGGCAGGTGGTGCCACGACCCCAGCGAGCTTCAGCTCTGCACCTAGCAATGTGCGGTTCATCGAAAACCAGGACTTCCGTATCCCCTCGAATGATCCGTCGCAAGGGGCTGCTGTCGACCCGAATCTAAAACCCTACCGAGAGCACACGCTCACCTTCGGGTTGGAACATCAGCTGAGCAGAAACTGGACGCTGCAGGCAAGCTACTTGCGTACCCGTCTTGATCATGCGATTGAGGATGCCGGCCTGATCGGACCGAACGGCGAATACTTCCTTATCGTGAATCCGGGCGAAGGCGTGTACTATCAGCCGGTCGCCGGTTGCACCTCCTGCAAAGTTCAACCGCGTGCGGCACGTAACTACGACGGTCTGAATTTGATCGCCACCAAGACTGCTGGTACGCATTGGTTTGGACAGTTCACCTATACCTACTCGAACCTTCGCGGCAACTACAGCGGTTTGACCAGCACGGATATCGCCGACGGTGGCGGAGCGCGCGCTGCACCAAACAACAACCGCGCGTTCGACGAACCGTTCTTCCAGTTCGATGCGCACGGCAGGACCGACAATGGCAAGCTACCAACCGATCGTCCCAACACCTTCAAGGTAGTTGGTTACTACCGCATCAAAACGTTCCAGCGCTTTGAAACCAATCTTGGCCTGTTCCAGCAGGTTTACCAGGGAACGCCTCTGACCTCGTATATCGATGTCAACGGAACTTCCGGCAGCTACCCAACCAACGTGGAAGGTCGCGGGAAGTGGATGGACGTCAAGCAGGATGCAAGCGGCAACCTGATCTTCGGAACACCTTACGTGAAGCGCACACCCATGTTTGTACAGAGTGATGCAAGCTTCATCGAGGCATTCAAGGTCAGTTCGACGCATGAGGCCTGGCGTTTGCAGTTCGAATCCAACTTCACCAATCTGTTCAACCACAAGGCAGCAACGGTTATTCAGGGTCACATCAACTCAAGCAACTCCGGCAACTTCATCCTGCCTCAGGGTAGCTCGGCTGGAACACCGAACTACGGATTGCTGGAGTCTGGATATGATTATCAGACCCTCGCGAACAATCCGACAGGAAACACGTTGACTAACAAACCCCTCGTAGAAAATGGCCTCTATGGCGTTGCCACCAGCTACCAGGCTGGCCGCACGATCCGCATGGAGGCGAAGTTCGTCTTCTAAACTGCCACCAACAATGCTGAGCAGGGACCGGGAGCCAATCATGGCTCCCGGTTTTATTTCGGCTAGGACTCGCTCGGGAACTCGGGTCCGCGGGTGGGTGCGGAGGGCGGACTCACTTTGACGGTGCGACCCGTGCGCGCGGATTCGTAGATGGCTTCAACGAGGCGCTGGTCACGGAGCCCTTCTTCGCCCGGAGTGTGCGGTTGCGTGTTGTCCATGACGCATTGCGCCATGTGGTCCATTTCGAGTGCGAACTGGTCTTTCTCTTCGATCTTCGGCTCCTGCACGGTTTCGTGGCCGTCGATCAGTCTGCTGCTGCGGAGCTTCAGGCCGGTGTAGCCGAAGGCGGGGTTTAGTTCGGCCCAGGCGTCTGCGCCCTCCATACGTAGGAGTTGCGAGCGGTGGCCGGAGTAGCCGGAGCTGCAGGTGGCGAGCAGGCCGCTGGGGAAGCGCAGCGTAAAGGTGCAGGTGGCTTCGACTTCGCGGAAGCGAGGATCGTCGCGCGGCTGCCAGGTGGCGCCCAGCACGGGATAGCGGACGTCGGGCGAGATGTTCAGGATCGGGCAGACCTCTTTGACCTGGGCGGCATCGAGCCACTCCCCGTCGACCCCGTTCAGCCGGTTCGCGTGCACCCGGCGGACGCTGTCGCGCACGTCC
>CAZZYB010000256.1:0-5328 GCA_964658125.1 uncultured Acetobacteraceae bacterium
CAGGTCCCCTCCCGATCCCGCGTACAGCCTCAGTTTGTACGTTCTCAGCACATCTCTGTCAAATGAACATTCCGCAACGAGGAGTTTTCAACTGTAAAATACATTCTTCATTGACGAAATATTTTTGAACTGCCTACAATCTGCCAGCGCCCCTTATGACCAAGCAGCCCATCACGATCACCAACGTCCGCGTCGTCGACCTCCGCTTTCCCACCTCGCGCGAGCACATCGGCTCCGACGCAGTGAACAAAGACCCCGACTACTCGGCGGCCTACTGCATCCTTGAGACTGACGCAGGACTCGAAGGCCACGGCCTCACCTTCACCCTCGGCCGCGGCACAGATCTTGTAGCCGCCGCACTGCGGTACATCTCCGCCAACGTAATCGGCCGCACCCTTGATTCCCTCACCGCTGACCTCAACGCCTTCTACCTGCAGGTCACCGGAGACACCCAGTTTCGCTGGCTGGGCCCCGAAAAAGGCGTCATCCACCTCGCCTGCGGAGCCCTCATCAACGCCGTCTGGGACCTCTACGCGAAGGCCGAAAACAAGCCGGTTTGGCAGCTCCTCACAGAAATGTCGCCTGAGCAGATCGTTCGCTGCATCGACTTCCGCTACATCGCCGACGCGCTTTCTCCCGATGAAGCGCTTGCCATCCTCCGCCGCGGAAAGACCGGTCAGGCCGAGCGCCTCGCCACCCTCGAAACCACCGGCTACCCGGCTTACACAACTTCCGCGGGATGGTTCGGTTTCAGCGACGAAAAAATCCGCCGCCTCTGCCGCGAAGGCATCGCTGACGGCTGGACCCACTTCAAGCTCAAAGTCGGCGGCGACCCCGCCGACGACCTCCGCCGCGGCCAGATCGTCCGCCAGGAAATTGGCTACACCAACCGCATCATGGTGGACGCCAACCAGCGCTGGGGAGTCGAAGAAGCTATCGCCCGCACCAACCAGTTAGCCGAGCTAGAGCCGTGGTGGATGGAAGAGCCCACCAGCCCCGACGACATTCTCGGCCACGCCCGCATCCGCCGCGAAACCACCGTCCGCATCGCCACCGGCGAGCACTGCCACAACGCCGTCATGTTCAAGCAGCTCTTCCAGGCAGGCTCCATTGACGTCTGCCAGATCGACAGCTGCCGCGTCGCCGGCGTCAATGAAAACCTCGCCATCATCCTCATGGCCGCAAAGTTTGGCATCCGCGTCTGCCCACACGCCGGCGGCGTCGGCCTGTGTGAGTACGTGCAGCACCTCTCGATTTTCGATTTCCTCTCCGTCTCCTGCACAATGGAGAATCGCGTGATCGAGTACGTCGACCATCTGCACGAGCACTTCGTCCACCCGGTCACCATTCGCCGCGGACACTACATGGTCCCGCACGAACCCGGCTACAGCATCCAGGTCCACCCCGAAACGCTCGACCATTACAGCTTCCCCAACGGCTCAATCTGGAAGGATCAACAGGCATGAAGTTAGTCACCTACCGGCAATCTGACGGCGCCATCCGCGGCGGCATCCTCAATGGCGAATCGATCCACCCGCTCCCGCCTTCCGGCCACGATGCGGTCCTGTCCTACATCCAGCACGCCCAATCGGTGCGCCAGCCCGACAGCGGGACCATCCCACGCGACAGCGTCACCCTGCTCGCGCCGCTCCTCCACCCGCCGCGCATCTTCGGCATCGGCCTCAACTACCGCGAGCACGCCGCCGAATCCAAGATGGCCGTACAGGCCGTCCCGACTGTCTTCCTCAAGCTGGCCTCGTCCATCACCGGACCCGACACCGACGTGATCCTCGACCCCGCCGCCACCCAACCCGACTACGAGGCTGAACTCGCCGTCGTCATCGGCAAGCCCGGCCACCGCATCGCGGCCGCCGACTGGGAGCAGCACGTCTTTGGCTACACGATCCTCAACGACGTCAGCGCCCGCGGCGTCCAGCTCGCCACTTCGCAGTGGACGCTCGGCAAAAGCTTCCCCACGTTCACCCCGATGGGCCCGTACATCCTCACCCACGACGAGGTCGCCGACCCCCACAACCTCGACATCAAGCTCACCCTCGCAGGCGAAGTCATGCAGTCCGCCAACACTCGCGACATGATCTTCCGCATCCCCGAGCTGATCGCCTACATCTCGGCGATCGTCCCGCTTGAGGCCGGAGACATCATCAGCACCGGCACCCCTCCGGGCGTAGGCCTCGGCCGCACCCCTCAGCGCTGGCTCCAGCCCAACGAGGACATGGTCATCGAGATCGAAAAGCTGGGCACGCTCCCCAACCGCACCCGGGCCTGACGCCATTCCTCTGCGCCCTTGGCGTTCTTCGCTGCCTTTGCTTTCGCCGAAACTTCCCCGCGAAAATCCTCGTCCCAACCCATGAACAATCATCATGACCAAAGCCCGCGCCTGGCCGCACGACCGCCTTGCGCACGGTGATAGGCTTGGTGTACCTCTAGGTGCTTACCCATGCGACCCTTCTTCCCCCTGCTCGCCGTAGCCCTCGGATTTGCTGCCCAGGCCCCTGCTCAATCCTGCACCAACCTCTGCCTGCTGCAAGCGCCGCCCAACAGCTGCGCCGCCGGACAATCCACCACGATCAGCGGCAAAGTCTTCGCCCCTAACGGCATCGACCCGCTTCCCAACGTCACCGTTTATATTCCTAACGACGTGGTGGCACCCTTCGCCCCCGGCATTCCGGGTACCTGTCCCGCCGCTGGAGCACCCCCTTCAGGTTCTCCCCTAGTCGGCACGACGACCGGCGTTGACGGCGCCTTCATCATCACCAACGCCCCCGTAGGGGCCAATATTCCGATCGTGGCCGTCACCGGCAAATGGCGCCGCCAGCTCGTCATCGCCAACACCACTAGCTGCGCCGACACGCCCATCAACATCAACATGCCGAAGAACCAGACCGAGGGCGACATACCCAAGTTCGCCGTCGCTACCGGCTCCGTCGACCAGGTCGAGTGCGTCCTCCGCAAGGTGGGCCTCGACGACTCGGAGTTCACCAACAGCTCCGGTCCGGGCCGAATCAATCTCTACTCGGGCAGCTACGCCGCAGGTGCCCGAATCGACCTGAATACACCCAAGGAAGACGTCCTGATGAGCGATCCGACGCTCCTGGACCAATACGACGTGCTGATGCTTCCATGTGAAGGCACCGGAGCTGACAGATCTCCGAATCAACTACCGAATCTTGTCCAGTTCGCCAACGGAGGAGGCCGCGTCTACGCCAGCCACTTCAGCTACTCCTGGATGTACAAGAATCCGCCGTTCAACACTGTTGTGAACTGGCTCGGAGGATCGACGAACCTCAATGACGGGACTGCCACCGTGGATACGACATTCTCCGAAGGGCAAACGCTCGCCTCGTGGCTTCAGGTCGTCGGGGCGACGACCGTCAAGGGACAAATGTCCCTCTCCACGATTCGGCGTGTCTTCAGCAGCGTAAACCCGCCGACTCAGTCGTGGTTGACCCTCAACACCACCGGGAATCCCGTGATGCAGTTCGTCTTCGACACACCCGTGGCCCAGCCGACGGGCCAGTGCGGCCGAGTCCTGTTCAACGAGTACCACGTAGAGAACACCGGTGCTGCAACCGGTATAGCGTTCCCCAACGAGTGCAACACCAACGCCGCGATGACGCCGCAGGAGAAGCTCCTGGAATTCAGTCTTTTCGAACTCACCGACGACGGCGGCCAGGCCACCCTCACACCGGCCACCCAGGACTTCGGCACTGAACCGATCGGCTTTACGAGCGGCCCCCAGACCTTTACCTGGACCAACAACTCCACCTTCGGCGAGACCGTCTTCGTCTCCCCGCCCAGCGGCGACTTCGCCATCGCCTCCAACAACTGCGGCAACCTGGCTGGCGGCGCCAGTTGCACGTTCAGCCTGAACTTCACGCCTACCGCGCTCGGTGCGCGCACCGGAATCCTCTCCGTCAGCGCCGGCGCGCAAACGCTCACCGCCTCGCTCACCGGCACCGGAGTTCCCGACCTGACTGCCTCGCCCACGTCGCTCACCTTCGGCAACCTCGACGTCGGCGCTACAGCCAGCCAGACCATCACTGTCACCAGCAACGCGCCCTCCGCCGTTCCGTTCCCTGCCCTCGCAACTACCGGGGACTACAGCGCGACCAGCAACTGCGGCAGCAGCGTCCCAGCCAACGGCACCTGCACCATCACGGTCACCTTCAAACCCACTACCACGGGTTCCCGCCCAGGAACACTCACGTCGAACCCCGCCAGCGCCGCCTACTCCGGCCTGACCACGCAACTCAGCGGGAACGGCGTCGACTTCTCCCTCTCGGTCAACCCCACCACGGGGGCCACCATCGCCGGTTACGGCTCCTCGACCATGGTCACTGCCACGCCCATCGCCGGGTTCAACGCCCAGGTCTCGCTCACCTGCACGACCAACGCCGTAGCCTCGACCTGCATCCCGGCGCTCGCCTCCTTCATGCTCTCCGCGCCCGTCACGACGGCTGCCCCCATCACCACTACGTCGAAATTCGTAGTCGTAGGCTACGGCGGATCAGCCAGCAATCTCTGGTTCGGGCTGCTCGCGCTCCTCAGCGCTGTCGGGCTTTGGAAGAAGCGCCGCACCGCTGGAACGCTCCTCCGCTACAGCCTGTTGCTGTGCTTCATGGCCGCTTCAACGCTGCTGATGACGGGCTGCTCAGGCAAGCTGCCAGCCCAGAATCCTTCCTTCACAGCCCCGGGAACCTACACCTACACGATGACTGCGACAGACGGCTTCCTCACGCACTCAGCCACCTACAGCCTTACCGTCACTGCGAAATAACCCGGCCTGTGCGGTCTACAGGCCCGGGCCAGCGTTCAAGACCGCCAGCCCACGGTTGAAGTTTTCACCGACACGTCCGATAAAGCATCCGAGACCCGCAGCGTGAGCATCGCCGCGGTCGTCGAGGTTCGCGGATGTCCCACAACACCACACAGCGCTTCAAGGGCGGCCACTGACGATGGCCCGCGATTCATTTCCAGTTCACCCCAACGCCCCGGGTCGCGAGCTTGCCAAGCTGTCGCTCGGCAATCTGGAGATTGACACACGCTCCGAGCCCGCGCTCATCGAAGAAGTTCTCGAGCACGCAATGACGGGCACAACCACGCGCCAGATCGCAACCATCAACGCCCAGTTCTACGTTCTAGCCGACCAGTCGCAGCCCTTCCGCGACTGCCTCGCCAACGCCGAGTACCGCTGCGCCGACGGCATGCCTATCGTCTGGGCTTGCCGCACCTTCGCGAACACCCGCGTCGCCAGGATCACCGGCGTAGACCTCATCGGCGACCTTTGCCGCGAGGGAGCAGCGCGCG
>CAZZYB010000256.1:5338-6236 GCA_964658125.1 uncultured Acetobacteraceae bacterium
CTTCCTGCTCGGCGGTCGCCCCGGGACCGCGCTAAAAACGGCGCTGCAGCTGCAAGAGCAGTACCCCGGCATCCAGATCGCCGGCGTCGCGTGCCCGGATTGGGGCTTTGAGAAAGATGGCCTCCAGCTTCGCAAGCTCCTCGATCGGATCGCCGCGTCCAAGCCCAACATTCTCTTCGTCGCCCTGGGCGCCCCGAAGCAGGAGCTCTTTATCGCCAAGTACATCCGTCCGCTCGGTATCCCCATCGGGGTCGGCATCGGAGGCAGCTTCGAAATACTCTCCGGAGAAGTCCACCGCGCACCGCAATGGATGCGTTCCGCCGGCCTCGAATGGGCCTACCGCTTCATGCAGGATCCCGGCCGGCTATGGCGCCGCTACATGCTCGGCAATATTGAATTCCTGTGGTGCGTCATCAAGTGGCGCTACCGCCTGCTCAAGCCCGGGCCGCAACAACAAACGAATTACCCGTAATGGAGCAAACCAGTCCATCGCTGCGAGAACGACTTCGCAAAACTCTTGGCGGCACGATAGCGGTCAACTCCATCTGGCTTGTTTCAGGTCAGGGATTATCGCTGCTTGCCCAGGCACTATATTTCGTCGTCATGGCAAGGCTCCTCGGGACCGTTCAATACGGCCTCTTCGTTGGAGTCTCGGCATCCATCAACCTGGTAGGTCACTACAGCTCCCTGGGCTCGGGCTTACTATTCCTGCGTTACGTCAGCCCCGACCACAGTCGCTTCCCTGAATATTGGGGAAACATTCTGCTGTCTACATTTTCACTGGGAACAATATTCGCTCTTCTATTCGCGGGCCTCTCTCCGTGGTTCCTGCACAGCACGCTCTTGCGCATGGTCATCATGCTCTCCATAAGTGATTGCATCTGCGGTCAACTCACAC
>CAZZYB010000257.1:0-6222 GCA_964658125.1 uncultured Acetobacteraceae bacterium
GCCAGCGCCGCCACCGCCTCCCCGCCCTCCACGTCCACGAAAGAACAGAAAGAAAAGCACCAGCAGAAAAATGATCCCGCCAATCCCAAATCCCCGCCCGCGGCTCTGCCGCGCTGCCTCCCGGTGATACGTATGCTGCACTGGAGCATCCAGCGTCACGCCGGCATCCGTCGCGATCACATTCGCAACTTCCTGCACGCCAAGCTGCACTGCCGGGCCATATTGGCTTTCTCTCAAGAGCGGCACCATATCGCGCCCGATGTCGCCCACCTTGGCATCGTTCAAGATGCCCTCGAGCCCGTTCCCCACCTCGATCCGCCGCTTATGGTCCTGGATCGCGAAGACCATCACCAACCCGCGATCCGTACCCTTGGGCCCAACCTTCCACTTGTCTTCCAGCTGGGTCGTGAAATCTTCAATCGCGGCCCCATCCAGCGAATTCACCGTGACAACAACAATCGTCGCGTGCGCCTTCTCATAAACCTGTAGACAGAGGTTCTCAATGTTCTGCTTTGAATTGTCGTCAATGACGCCCGCAAAGTCCGCAACGTAGCTGGTCGGCTTCGGAAGCTTGTCCACCTGTTCGCCGCGCGCCAGACCAATCGCCGCGTAAACCAGCAGAGCAACAACCATCCCCGTGCGCTTGAAATTCACACTCTTATCGTACGCCCCACGCCGCCCCAAAGTTCCACCCCCATAAAGTCGAAGGGCCCGCTCCATTGGAGAAGGCCCTTCGCTTACATTCAGTTCGCCCAACCTACATACTCGTCATCTTCTGCGACATCCCGTCCGCCATCTTGGTATGCATGGCTACAACGGTACGGCCCTGCGCCACAGTCTTCTTGAACTTGGCATCGGTGGCGGCCGACTCTTCCGCCGTGAACAGATCCAAAGCCTTATGGTGATCCGCCGCCATGGCCGTCATGTACTCCTTATCGAAATCCGCGCCAGAGAGCCCATTCAATTTGTCGTAGATAGCCTGATGCTCCGCGTCCAGATCAGCAGGCGGAGTCACGCCCGCCTGGTCCGCGAACGGCTTCATTTTCATCTCCAGCGTCTGGTGATCGGAGACCATCTTAGCCGCGAAGCTCTTCACCTTGGCGCTTGACGCCTTGCTCTGCGCCAGTTGGCTCAGCTTGATCTCGTTGATGTCCGATTGCGCCGCTGTGCTGATGAACGTCTTGTCTGCATCGGTCATCTGCGCCTTCGCAGCCACGCTCAGCATCGAAGCGGCACCCAGCATGGTGCAACAAATTACCTTATTGATGTTCCTCATCTGTATTTCTCCCGAGGCGGCATAGCCGCCGATCATTTTCGTTCTCAACTTCAGATTGAAGCCGCACGCTCCGCGTTGCTTGCCTCATGCGATGCGCGGTGAAATTAGACGGCCCCCGCAAGGAGGGCCGTTCTGAACATCTCGTTCGGAGTCAGCTACAGCTTCTTCTTCAAGTCATATGCCATGTTCTTATGCGCCGCCACATGGCTCTTACCCTTGATCACCGCAGCCTTGAACTTCGCATCCTTCGTGTCCTTCGCTTCACTCGTGAAAGCGTCGAGCACCTTACCGTGATCGCTCACCATTGCGTCCATGTACTCCTTGTCGAAGTCCTTGCCGGAAAGCCCGTTCAGCTTGTTCCATTCATCCTTGTGGTCTGAATCGACGTCCATCGGCGGAGTCAATCCCCACGCATCCGCAAACGGCTTCATGCTCGCCGACATCGCCTTGTGCTCCATGATCATGTGTTTCGCAAACGTCTTTACCGCAGGGTTCGAAGCCTTCTGCTCCGCGAGTTCGCCCAGCTTGATCTCATTGACGTCGGCCTGAGCCGCCATCGCCAGGAACTTCTTGTCATCGTCCGTAGCCGCCTTCGCCTTGGTGGGAAGCAGCATCGCAGCGCAACCGAGCATAGCGCAACACATCACTTGAGTAGTCTTCGTCATCGTCATCTCCATGTGCGGGTCGGCCGCACGTTTTTCGTTACATCGACTTAGGAGTCATTCCCGCCCCGCAGCGTTGCACCGCGCACACGCGTTATCCTCAAAAGTGGAGCTTTCATGACCCACACCCTTCCCGCACCTCCCGTCGCCCGCCGCGACCGCAAAACCCTCGACATCCACGGCCTCCAGCTACATGACGACTACGCCTGGCTCCGCGACAAGAACTCCCCCGAAGTCCTCGCCTACCTCGAAGCCGAGAACGCCTACACCGCCGCCGCCATGCAGGGCACGGAAGCCCTGCAGCAGAAGCTCTACGACGAAATCCTGTCCCACATCAAGGAAGACGACGTATCCGTCCCCTACCGCGACGGCGACTGGGTCTACATCACCCGCACCGCCAAGGGCAGCCAGTACGGCATCTACCGCCGCCGCCCCGCCGCCACTCCGGACGCCCCCGAGCAGCTCATCCTCGACGTCAACCGGCTAGCCGAAGGCCAGCCCTACATGTCCCTCGGCTCCATCGGCGTCTCCCCCGACGGCCGCCTGCTCGCCTACACCACCGACAACACCGGCTTCCGCCAGTACACCCTCCACATCCGCGACCTCACCACCAACCAGGAACTCCCCGACACCGCCGAACGCGTAGGCTCCATCGCCTGGGCCGCAGACTCCGCCACTCTCTTCTTCACAACCGAAGACGACCAGACCAAGCGCCAGGACCAGCTCCACCGCCTGCCCCTGGGCGGCGCACCAGCCCTCGTCTTCGAAGAAAAAGACGAGCGCTTCAACCTCGGCGTAGGCCGCTCCTCCGACCGCAAATACATCCTCCTCGAATCCGGCAGCCACACCACCAACGAAATCCACATCCTCCAATCCTCCACCCCCGACGACGCCTTCCGTCTCTTCGCCCCCCGCATCGACGACGAGGAGTACCACGTCGACCACCGCGACGGCCTCTTCTACATCCACACCAACCACCAAGCCGAACTCTTCCGCCTGATGTACGTCCCCATCGGTTTCGAGGACGCCGACAACCGCGAATGGTGGCGCGAACTCCTGCCCGAAAGCAAGGATGCCCCGCTCGAAGACTTCGACCTCTTCCGCAACTTCCTCGTAGCGACCTACCGCGAAGCCGGCCTCCCGGTCCTCCGCGTCTTCCACTTCGACCTGGAAGGCGCCCTCACCAACCCCAGCGACATCCGCTTCCCCGACCCCGCCTACGCAGCCTCCGGCGACGTCAACCGCGACTTCAACACCACGGTCTACCGCTACGCTTACCAGTCGCTAGTCCGCCCGGCCTCCATCTTCGAGTACGACGTATCCACCAAGTCCTCCACTCTCCTCAAGCAGCAGGAAGTCCCCGGCGGCTTTGACGCCTCCCTCTACAACTCCGAGCGCCTCTGGTTCACCGCAACCGACGGCACAAAAATCCCCATCTCCCTCATCTACCGGAGTGGCGCCTTCCACAAAGATGGCAAGTCCCCACTCTACGTCTACGGCTACGGCTCCTACGGCTACCCGCTCCCATTGGGCTTCAGCGCCGCCCGCCTCTCCCTCCTCGACCGCGGCATCGTCATCGCCTACGCCCACATCCGCGGAGGCGGCGAGCTAGGCGACCCCTGGCACGACGCCGGCAAAATGCTTGCCAAACGCAACACCTTCACCGACTTCGTACAAGCCGTAGAGTTCCTCTGCAACGAAGGCTACGGCAACCGCAACCGTGTAGCCATCGAAGGCGGCAGCGCCGGCGGCCTCCTCATGGGCGCAGTCGTAAATCTCCGCCCCGACCTCTTCCGCGCCGTCCTCTCCCACGTCCCCTTCGTCGACGTCATGAACACCATGCTCGACGCCTCACTCCCCCTGACAGTGGCCGAGTACGAAGAGTGGGGCAACCCCAACAAACCCGAAGCCTTCACCTACATGCAAAGCTACTCACCCTACGACAACCTGTTTGAAGGCGCCTACCCCGCCATGCTCGTCAAGACCAGCCTCAACGACTCGCAGGTGATGTACTGGGAACCCGCCAAGTACGTAGCCAAACTCCGCACCCTCAAGACCAACGACGCCCCGCTACTCCTCCACATCAACATGGACGCCGGACACGGCGGAGCCTCGGGCCGCTACGACTACCTCAAAGAAATCGCCTTCGACTACGCCTTCCTGCTCCGCGAACTCGGCATCGAGCCCTGAATCCGCGCCCACGCTTTGCCTAAATCGGACGACCGCATACTATGATCCGCATGAGACATCGCGCGCTGCCCCTCCTCGCCCTGACCCTCGCTCTCTCCGGAATACCCGCAGCGGCGCAGCAGACTGTGCTTCCCCTCTGGCCGCACGCCACTCCCGAACCGCCCCAGACCACCGAAGCCGAAGTCGACGTCACCAAGCCCACCGACGCCCTCATCAGCGGGCACCGCACTTCCCGCCTGACCAACGTCACCAACCCCACCATCACCGTCTACTCGCCCCCCGCATCGCGAAACAATGGAGCCGCCGCGTTAGTCTTCCCCGGTGGCGGATACGTTCGCCTGGCCTGGGACGGCGAAGGCATCGACACCTGCACCTGGCTCAATTCCATCGGCGTGACCTGCCTCCTGGTCAAGTACCGCGTTCCGGAAAAGGGCCATTACCCCGAAAACTTCGCCGACCTCGAAGACGCGCAGCAAGCCATGCGCCTGGCGCGCGCCCACGCCAACGCCTGGCACATCGACCCATCGATGATCGGCGTCATCGGCTTCTCCGCGGGCGGCAACCTCGCCGCCTTGATGAGCACCCATCCCGACGAGCATCACGTCGAAAGTACGCCCGCCGCCGCCGATGTCGACACCAAAATCGACGCCCGCCCGGACTTCGCCATCCTCATCTATCCCGCCTACCTCGGCATCGAGCCGGCGATGAAGGAACTCGACCCCGTCTACGCTCCCAACAAGTTCACCCCACCCACATTCCTCCTCCAGGCCGAAGACGACCGAGGCTACGGCCGCAACGCCCCGCTCTACTTCCAAGCCCTAGCAGGCGCAAAGGTGCCCACAGAACTCCACATGTACGCCACCGGAGGCCATGGTTTCGGACTCCACCCGATAGGTAAACCCGAAGAGCATTGGACCCAACTCGCGACCGCCTGGCTGCGCTCCATCAAAATGATTCCCACCCCCTCAAGCCAGTCCGCCGGCCAAAGCTGGCCCACCAACAACGGAATGCCATGCCAGGTCCCCCAGGCTCCCCTCCCGGGCACCCACGGCACCCCAGCACCGCCGCCCCTCACCGACCCCGCATGCTGGTAGGGATCGCGCACTCGTCCGCAAATCCTACCGAATTAGCCGCACGTCAATACCGGCATCCATCCGGAGCCACGCGCGATCCGCTGTGTAAACCGGTAGTTTGAGGACAGTCGCAAGGGCCAGGCAAGCACGATCACCTGCGGATAGTCCGGCCTTCGAAGTTACCGAAGCCAATTCGCCGCAAATTCTTGCCTGCTGGGCATCGAAGGATGCAATTCGTGCGACTCCAGAAAGAACCAGCCGCCACGCGTCGTTCGGCAGGCTGCCCTTGCGAATCAGCACCTGTTGGGCTTCCGCTGCGTTGACCGCACTCATCACCGAATCCGGCAGCAATTGAAGCACTGCTTCATAGCCAGATTCCCGCAGATAGACCGCAATGAGCGCCGAAGAATCTAGGACTGCTCGTTCCACTCAGCTTCCTCACGAGCGGCCTCCGCCCGACGTTCCGCGATGAGTTCATCCGCGAGGGAGCGGCCGTCAGGGACCAACCGTCTGACCTCATCCTGTACAAGGCGAAGACGTTCATAAAACTCCGCGCGGCTGATCATGCCGCCGCTTAAGGTGTCATGGACAAGACCGGCTTCGGATGCAACGTCGACGGGACTCATAAGTACCTCAGTCTTCCAGATTCTACGCCTCGACCCCTTCCAACACCACCGGGTCAACCTCCTCCGCCCTAAACTGCCCTTCCCATTGCGCGACCACCACGCTCGCCAGGCAGTTCCCCACCACGTTGACCATCGTCCGCGCCATATCCATCAGTGCATCAATGCCGAGAATCACGAAGATCGGCCACTCCGGCAGCCCAAACGTCGAAGCCGTCGCCAGCAGCACCACCAGCGTCGCTCGCGGAACGCCCGCGACGCCCTTGCTGGTCAGTACCAGCGTGCCCATCATCAGCAGCTGCTGCCCCCACGTCAGCGAAACATGCGCCGCCTGCGCGACGAAAATGCTCGCCACCGCAAGATACAGAGTCGAGCCATCCAGATTGAAGCTGTATCCC
>CAZZYB010000258.1:0-6202 GCA_964658125.1 uncultured Acetobacteraceae bacterium
CGGCTTTCAAACTTGTTTCGGGAGGAACCGAGACCCCGCAGGGGCGCTGCAAGCGAAGCAGAACGACGCCGTGCCGCAGGGCGCCGGTTTGGCCCCGAAGCAGTGACCGAGCAGAGGACGGGACACGAGGCGGAAGGCTCCCACTGGACCGAGTCACTCTGATCCAACTCGGCGGCAGATGTTCGCCCAAACCGCAGTACCCAATTGCTGGCTACCGCTCCGCAAAAGGACGGCCTTTCGCACCTGCCGTTGCGCTCTTCGCAGCTCGCGGTCGGCACTCTGAAGGCTTTTAGGGACAGGTAGGGCTTTGCAGCCGTATTGGCAGCATGATGGTGCATGAATAAGACCTCGATTCGGGTTTGGTTCTCTAGCTGTGTGCCGGGCGTTCAGGCCGCGGAAGCGCGATAGACCTCCTCGGTCTGGAAGCACTGGTCTGCGTGGGTATAACCGCTGACGGTAATCAACTCGCGCACGCGACGCCGGCCCGTATGGTCGCGCTCGCAATACAGTACAAAATCAATGGCTTCTGCGGTCTCAGAACGCATGAAAGCGTGATTCAAGTTGGGGCGCGCACTCAGAGCCAAGTTGGAGAGCCGATTGAGGGCGTCCCATGCGGACTTTGCGTGGATCGTAGACAGCGTTCCGCCATGTCCTGTATTCATGGCCTGCAGCAAGTCATAGCCGCATTCATTGCGAATTTCTCCCATGATGATGCGGTCTGGACGATGCCGCAGAGCGGCGGCGAGAAGCTCGCTTGGCGTAATGGCAACCTGACCCGGTATTTCCTCTACGGCTTCCCACCGGACGGCGTTGGGATGGGTTATCTTGAGTTCCGCCGGTTGCTCAATGATGAGCAGCCGTTCGGTGGCGGGAATGTGGTCAAGGAACGCTTTCATCAAGGTCGTTTTCCCCGAACCGGTCCCGCCGCTGATGATCCCGTTTTTTCTCTTTCCAATCATCTCGACCACGGTGTCCCGCACTTGCTTGGGCATACTGCCGGAGTCAATCAGTTCATTCGAGGTGTACCAGCGATTGAATTTACGAATCGTAAGGGTGGGTCCGTTGATGGACGATGGAGCGCCCACAACGGCGACACGGGAGCCGTCTGGGAGGCGCGTATTGAGGATAGGATTTTGGGTCGTGAGGTCTTGGCCCAGGATACGGGCGACGCGCTCGATGGCCGCCTGTAGGCGATCATTTGTGTAGGGCGTAGAAAGCGGGATATGCTGCACAACGCCTCCGCGATCCGCGTACACACCGGTTGTCCCATTGATCATCAAGTCCGAGATCGAGGGGTCGAGCAAAAGCTCACGCAGTTCTTCGGGAAAGAACGGCAGAATCAGTGCGTAGCTCATCGCGCCCCTCCTGTCGTCCGTTGCACGGTTGAGGACGGATTTGCAGTTGCTGCTCCCGGCAGAAGCGGATCGACAGAGATTCTGTTTTCGTGGAATTCCGTGACGGTCAAACCTAGCGGGTTGATCGTCTCGAACTGCGGGAAGATTTTTGCCTGATCGCTGACCTGTTTGGGATTGAGGTAATAGGTAATGCTGAGCAGCCAATGCTCCGTTCTGGGTTCGCGCGAATTTGTGGGCGAGTAGAGCTTGTCGATGGCCACAAGCGCAGTACCACGCGCTATCGTGGTTCCCTGTACCGTCTCCTGAGACATGGACGTAATTGTGACGTTCTTGACTTCCACATCGCTCTGCTCAATCTGCCCCGCCATGACCTGAGAGACAACGTGATTTGCGTTGTCGTCGGCCATTAGCTGCGAAGCAAGCGTCTGGGACAGGAAGTAATAGTTGAGCGGGTACTTCTTGCCAATCGTGTCGCGCCCGATGGTGTAGCGATAGTTGGCCCAGTCCGTAATGTACGTCCGTACTTCGCCTTCGCGGGGGCTGTAATTGAGGTCCGTGTAGGCGATGGCCTGGGCCCGACCCATCTCGTCTATACGGATGTATCGATTGGCGATCGGACGATGCGCCAGGGAGACGTTCATGCCGATCGAGGCAAGGAGCACGACTGCTCCACATCCGATGGCAAATCGGTATGCCTTGCGCTCGGCGTAGTGGGAGGCATAGACCTCGTTTCCGACTTCGTCGGCAAGGAGCGATTGCTGCGGCGTCAGCCGAGCTTCAATGGGTAGAGTGGTGCTGGACATGAGGGGCCCGATTCCTTTCATTTACTGCGTTGAACACAACAACGGCGTAGACGATGCCTGCTAGAACGACGCCGATCACAACAAGCCAGAGAAGAGGTCGGACAAAACGTGATATGCCAGTTGCTCGGGCAAAGAGAAAACCCAATAGAAAATTCCACATAAACTTACCCAGCTCCCGCAACTCCTGCTTTGATCGCCAATGCCGCAATCCCTCCTGCCACTTGGGCACCCGCTGATGTGAGGCCCGCCGCTCCGCCGAAAATGGCCTGCGTCATGCTAGGGATGCAGAGCATGTTGATGATGAAAGCAATGAAAACCATCGTGCACGGAATCAGATTAGCAAGCCACATTTCCATCGAATAATTGCCGTTGAAGGTCTGCTGGATGAAGCCGTTGAGAAAACCCGCCCACACGAAAATGAATGCTGCTGCCACGGCTCGAATCATGGCGAAACTGATGAGCACATCGAGGAAGTGAAAGAACTTTGAACGAAACGAATTTGTCATCAAAAGCGGAATGAAGACGGGTCCAAAGAGCGCGGTGACACCGTAGAGGATGAACGCGCTGCAGTTGATGAGAAAGAGGATGGCAGATGCCAGACCGAGGAGTATCTGCACAAGGAAGTAGCAGAGAATCTGGACCGGCGCAGTGAACGATGGCATGGAGGTGTTATCGCCGGCCTTTTTGAGCAGTTGCAGCAGATTATCGAGCGAGCTTTGGTCAAAGGCGGCTACCATCGCCTGAGCGATGTACGAAAAGAAGTGATTGATCCCAAAGCTCGCTCCTGGGAACGGGTTTACCCAATAGTTGATGAGCAGGCAGCAGATGATGAGACGAAGCAGAAAGTTCGTCAGGTCGCCAGCACGCACAGGGTGATGGTGCACCCGAAATGTCATCGTGCTGGTGTTCCAATTCACGACCATGCTGATGAGCATGAACAGAGAGATGCAGCTCAGCTCGATAAGACCAAGTTGCGTCAACGCACCCCCATTCTGCGTCGTCAGATTGGTGAGGTTGTTTGTGAACTGGTATAGCCAATCAACGCCAGAACTCGTGGGCGGAAGCGCCTGCGCTAATAGAACGATGGTAGCCATGTCGGTACTCTCTCTGGAATCGTTGGTTCGTGAGGTCTAAGGCAAGTACGACTTCCATGTCTTGCCTTCGTGTGCTGCTGAAGTGTTGTGCCGCTTTCGTTCGTTCTCTACCCGTTTGCGGAATGCTGCGTCGCGTCCTTTTTGGTCCTCGGCGTCCTTCTGCTGTTGCTGAAGGATCGCCGCGGCCTTCGCGGCGGCTACCGCACTCTTTTCACTCTGGCCCCTTTGATAAGCCACGGCACCGCCAATGACGGTCAGTGCCCCAAGGATGGCAATGAACAGTTTTGTGTTGATCGCATTCAGCATCGATTCACCGTTACTACGGGAGGTAGGTTCGCCAGGTGTTGCTCTCCTGGGTTGCGTTGACGTTGTTGGCGGAGCGTTGCTGCTGCACAAAAGCTGCGGTGTTGAGATCCTGCGCCGCTGCATTCCTCTGTTGCATGTTCGCAACGGTCATTTGAGAAGCAAGACAAGTCTGGAGAGTACCCTGCGACTGCATTTCGGACATCTTCTGCGCTTCGGCCGCATTCAATAGGTTCAGTTGCTCAACTTCGCTATTCGTAGCGGAGCTCGTATCGAGTTGCTGCTGGGCAAGATTGCCGGTGGCCGTGGCGTTCTGACCTCGCGCTGCCCGGTATTGTCCTACCGCTGTGAGGCAGTCTGGAGAGATCGAGTCGGACATCTCAATCATGGCTAGTTGGGAGAGCTGGGCGCTTCCTGTTGCCCGTCCTTTGAGGTACGTGGCCGTGCTGCTGTCTACCGGAACGGTAGCGGTGGTCCACGCAGCGGAGGATGCCGTTGGCGAATTCGTATTCAGTGCCGTGGTCATGCCGTTGGTCTCGCCAAACAGATTCTTGACGTTGGCATTCTTCAAGGCATTGAGCGTGGTCTGCCACTGCGACTTCAAGGAAAAGTGGGTGATGTTGTTCTGGATTGCCTTCAACTGGTTCAGAGCCGTGGTCGCCTGCGATACCAGGCTTGCGTAGCTGGTGGGATCGAAGACGATGTCAGGAACCCCAAGGAGTGCGAAGCTGGGTGTGGCCATCGCTAATAGCAGCCAGCCAGTGATTAGGTACTTCCTATGTTTCGGCATATTCAACTTCATAAAGCCTCCTTTGAAGGGTTGGGGGTTAATTGCTTTCACGCCAGGTCGGATTCAGGCGCTCAGGCCATGTCCTAGTGTCGGAACATGACCTCCACGGGAGATTTGTGCAGGAGTCAGATAGGCGCCCGAGTTCTGCAAACCAGCTCAATGCGGTGGCTCGATCAATTCGCGTCAATCCAAAGACCAGCCACACCGCGAGAACTATGCCGCCTGTGAGCGGCCTTTTTTTATGCGTGAGGGTCATGTCGTCCTGCCTGGCGAAAAGGTCTTACAGGGTTGGGTCCACGCGATGCTCGGCGTAGGACGGAATCAGGATGTCCCTGCCGATGTAAACGCGGGCTCGGGAGCCTTCTTTGAGGGTGATGATCGGCAGGCGATTCAAGAAGTGGTTCAGTACCTGTTCGCCTTCGGTGGCGGACTGCTGGGAGATGCCGTTACGGATCTCTGTGGATGGCGATAGAACGCTCCCGTTGTTACCGATTTGGGCGAGGCCTCCGAGACCGCCAACAGCAGCCGCAGCCGCGAACGCCTGCAAGTACCCGTGGTCGACCTTGGTTGCCAGTCCCGTCGTGCCTATCGGATCAAGGCCAATGTATTTATCGAAGTCGAGCGAGAAACCATCTGGGCAGACGGCACGATGGAAAGTGACGAACATCTTGCGCTGCTGGGCATTGCTGACACTCTGCACGGTTCCGATAAGGCGAGTGCCCTGGGGCATGAGAAGTTGCTGGTGATCGTGCGAATAGTAGTCCGTCGTCAGCATGATCAGAATGGGGCCGCTGAGTCCGCCATCGATGTGGTTCGTCACGACCCCCTCCAGGACCGTGCCCTCAAAAACCCGAAAGAGCTGACCCTGATAGGCATCGAAGTCGTACCCGGCCATAGCGTCATGCTTTGGATCGGCTTTGGGTTGCTGCCCCAAGGCAGTCTGCAATCCAGACCTCGTAAGTCCAGTGTTTCCCCCATCCGGGGACAACGGGCCTCCGATCAATTCAGAATTCGTTCTGGTGGATGCCTCCTCGCGCTCGCCCAAGACCGCTGTAGCGGTCTGAGCGGGAGCGACGGCAACGTTGAGGCGCGCGAAGTCGATCGCGACGGTGTCACTGTTGATGGCATCCTGTCGCTGCTTTTCGCGGGCAAGAGCCCGTTGCTTGGCGTCTGCCTGCGCCTGTGAGACATTTGAAGTCCTTTGCGGTGCGTTCGGGCTGTCGCCATAGATGGCCGCTCGTTGTGCAGCGGTCATCGGTGGCGCTCCATTGGCTTCCGGCCCTGGCGTCTCCTGTGCCGCCTGCAACTGCTGCATGGCCGCTGCCAGCTCCTGTTGGCGTTGCCGCTGTTCATCGTCGTGCTGCGCCTGTAGTTGCTGTTGCCTCTCAAAATTCGAGACTTGTTGCGGATTGGCCGACGCGGGACGCATTGGCAGCGCGCTAGCCGGTGCCGATTTCTTGTTGCCGGAGACAAGACTGGACAGATTTGCGATGCCGATCAGCGCGATGATCACAACCAGTGCAATCACTACGGGCATGCCCTTACGGACGGGCGCCTTGGTTTCCGGCTGCTGAGGGACAGTGGCGGACGGATTTTGATTCTCTTCTTGCATGGCTATTTCCCTTCGGTGCGGTGGAAGTCAACCTTCTGTTTGCCGATGGCCAAGTAGCCGTTGTCCAGCTCCTTCGGCACGGTGTACAGGCCATTGTTGAAGTCGAAGTTGATGAGAGAGCCCTTGTTGTCCTTCAGCTCATAGAGGGCGGGTGTCTCCTGAAATTGGCCGCGCAGATAGGTGAACTTGTCATCGCGCCAGATTTGGACCAAACCAAGTGCTCGGCCCTTCTTCTGGTCCCAGAC
>CAZZYB010000259.1:0-6194 GCA_964658125.1 uncultured Acetobacteraceae bacterium
GAGGGGCGGATGCGGTAGGTCCAGGTGCGGCGGTTCAGGTGGCGGGGCGCCGTGAAGGGTGAGCCGCTGAGTTGCTCGGTGTAGAGGCCGAGGGGGGCCTTCTGCGGGGCGTTCTGGCCGACGGGGAGAGCGCCGGGGTGGGCTTCGGTCGCGAACTCGTTGCCGAAGCCGGATTGGTAGCCGGGATGGTGCTGGGGGAGGTGGGGGCTGGACTTCGAACCGAACATAAGGCTCCTCGTCGCGCTGCGATGTGGCACAACCGCGAACGGGATAGGGTAGCGCACCGGAGGCAACTTGGGCCAACCGGTCGGCATATCACTCAATGTAAGAATGAAATAGATGGCCGATCGCAACGACAAAGCGGGGCCGCCCGACGCGGCGGAGACCCATCCGGCGCCACGCCTTCTGGGTCGATTCGCTTCGACGTTGCTGGCGGTGCTGGCCGTAGTGCTGGTGGTTTGCGCCGTCTTCGTGTGGCGGACGAACGAGGCGATGGCGAACCTGCCGTTCCTCCATCTGCACGCCGGGGCAAGCGCGCCAGGCAGCAGCCAGACGCTGGTCGACGAGACTCCGTGGCAGACGGCCGAAGCGCTGACCGCGCTGGCGGTTACGCAGGAAGAGCTGGGGTACGCGCGGCAGGCTGAGCATCTGGCGGACCATGAGGTGGACCAGGCTTTTGCGAGTGCCCTGCGCGAAGCCAATCTGCGGCGTCCAACGTTGAACGCCGAGGCTCAGGCCGCGCAACAAAGGGTCGCGATGCTGGAGGCCCTGGTCGCTTCGGACACGGCATCGGTCAAGGAGTTGACGCCCAAGGGCGGCGACGACCTCGAAGTTGCAAAGGCGCAGTTGGGGCTGGATCAGGACCAGCTGAACGATGCTCGCGACGAGTTTGCGCGCGCGTCGGGGGACCGCCGCAGCGACATTCAGCAGGAGCTGACGGCACGCGAAGCGCAGATGAAGAAGTACGACGCCGGTGGTGCGGGCGAGGTGGCGGTCGTTCAAGCGCAGCGCTATCGCACGCTGGCCGGAATATTGAGCGCGTGGAAGAAACAGAAGGAACGCCATGCCCTGGTGCTCGAAGCCAAGGCGGCAGCCGAGCGGGACACGCAGGCCCTGACGGCAAAGCACGGGGCACTGGAGGCGCAGGCGAAAATCCCCCCGGCGAACACGAACACACCAGCCGAACATGTGGAGGCGCTGAAGCGCAGCAGCATGCAGCGGCAACTGGTCGGCATCTCCCTGGACCGGATTGCGACTGAGAAGCAGTTGGCGGAAATCTACGGAAAATGGGCAGCGCAAATCATGCTGCAACGCGGGATTTTGCTGCACCTGATGCTGGTGCAGTGGATGATCATTGCGATCATCCTGATGGCGGCCATCTTCCTAAGCGCGCTGGCGAGCCGCTATGCGGAGAGAGATGCCCTGGATCAGCGCAGGGTGCGGACGCTGGGACGGATCGCAAGGATCGTGGTACAGGTGCTGGCGCTGCTCGGGATACTGCTGGTGCTGTTCGGTCCGCCCAGCCAGGTCTCGACATTTGTGGGCCTGGCGACCGCGGGACTTACGGTCGCGCTGCAGGACTTCATCCTCGCGTTTGTGGGTTGGTTTGTGTTGATGGGCCGCAACGGCATCGGCATTGGCGATGTGGTGGAGATCAACAGCGTGGCGGGTGAGGTGGTCGACATCGGGCTGTTCCGGACGACGCTGCTCGAGACCGGCAACTGGACGGCGAAGGGACATCCGACCGGGCGGCGGGTGGCGTTCAATAACAAGTTTGCGATCAGCGGACAGTACTTCAACTTCTCGACTGCGGGGCAGTGGATGTGGGACGAGTTGACGGTGACGATCCCGTTGGGCGAGGACACAAATGCCACGGTCCAGCGTGTGGAGAAGGTGGTGCGGGACGAGACAGAGCATGATGCCCGGCTTGCGGAGAACGAGTGGAAACACGCTTCGCGGCAGCATGGTCTCAGCCAGTTCTCGGCTGAACCGGCGGTGAATCTGCGGCCTTCCGGCACGGGGGTGGACTTGGTGGTGCGATATGTGACCCGGGCGTCCGGACGATTCGACCGTCGAAACACGCTTTACCAGAGCGTGCTCGCCGCGCTGCAACTTCCGGCCGCACCGGCTCCCGCTCCGCAAGCTCCGGTCAAATAAAGCAGTAAGTTTTCTTTGCAGACCATGTCGATTTTCAGGCTGCCGTTGCGACTACACGGTACAACAGGCAAGGAGGCCTGACGACCATGCAATATCTTCTGTTGATCTACGGCAGCGAAAAGGATTGGGCGGCGATGTCCCAGAACGAGATGGGCAAGATGTACAGCGAGTACTTCGCCTTCACTGAGGCCATCAAGAATGAGGGCAGCTACATCGGCGGCAATCCGTTGCAGCCGACGTCCACGGCGACCACTGTGCGGGTTCGCGACGGCAAACGCTCGATGACCGATGGGCCGTTCGCCGAGACCAAGGAACAGCTCGGCGGCTACTACCTTGTGGAGGCGAAGGACCTCGACGAGGCGACCGCGATGGCGGCTCGGATTCCAGGGGCGAAGGTGGGATCGATTGAAGTGCGGCCGGTTCTGCCGATGGGCCCGCCACCGGCTCAAGACGATGCGGGCCCATTCGCGCGCTTCGCTGTAGCCGGGCGTTGTGCAAGGATGGGCTCGTGGATTTTTGCGATATGTACGAGCAGATCTGGCGGGACGAGCGGACGCGTGTGCTGGCCACGCTGATCCGCCTGCTGGGCAGCTTCGATCTCGCTGAGGAAGCTACGCAGGACGCGTTTGCGGCGGCGCTTGAGGCGTGGCCTCGGACGGGCGTGCCCGAGAATCCGCGTGCGTGGCTTGTGTCGGCTGGGAAGCATAAAGCCATCGACCGTCTGCGTCGCCAGGCTGTGCAGCGCCGCCGGGTGGATGAGGCGGCGGCGGGGTCCGCTTGGCTGGCGCAGACCGAGGCGGTTGCGCCTACGCAAGAGGCGGCGCTCTTGAGCGCCGACGAGGAGGGCGCGGTGGAAGACGATCGCTTGCGGTTGATCTTTACCTGCTGCCATCCGGCGCTCGGGCAGGACGCGCAGGTGGCGTTGACGCTGCGGACGCTTGGAGGTCTGGCGACCGATGCGATTGCGCGCGCTTACCTTGTGCCGGAGGCGACGATGGCGCAGCGGCTGGTGCGCGCGAAGGCAAAGATCCGTGACGCGCGGATACCTTACAGCGTGCCTTCGCGTGGAGATCTGCAGGAGCGGCTGGATGCCGTGCTGCTGGTGATTTACCTGATCTTCAACGAAGGGTATGGAGCGGGGCCGGGTGAGTCCGAACGGCTGGCGCTGGCGGACGAGGCTATCCGGCTGGGACGATTGCTGGCGGAAATTTTGCCAGGCGAATCCGAGGCCCGTGGTTTGGTGGCGCTGATGCTATTGCAGCATGCGCGGGTAGCGGCGCGGTTTTCGCGCGACGGAGAGCTGGTGTTGCTGGAGGATCAGGACCGTGTGCTTTGGAATGCAGCAATGATTGCAGAGGGAGCGCGGCTGACTGCGGAGGCGCTTCGGGTCGGGGTTGGCGAGTATGCGGTGCAGGCGGCGATCGCGGCGGTACATGGACAGGCGCGGGAGGCTGGCGCGACGGACTGGGCACAGATTGTCGGGCTCTACGATGTGCTGTTGCGGCTGCGGCCCTCTGCGGTGGTGGAGCTTAACCGCGCTGTGGCCGTGGCCATGGAGCGCGGACCTGGCATCGGGCTTGAATGGGTCGAAGCGATTCAGGGGCTGGAGGACTATTTTCCTTTTTGGGTCGCGAAGGCCGAACTACAGCGCCGGAACGCGGACTTTGCGAGCGCGGAGCGGTCTTACCGCCGGGCGCTGCGGCTCGCAGGGAACCTGGCGCAACGGAAATTTCTGGAAGGCAGGCTCTTGGAAGTTGGCAGCCGCCCCCAGGAGGCGTCGCGGAAAAGCTGTGGAGAAAGGCTTTAAGGAAGGCGGGCTCAAGGCACTTCTCTTGTGAAACGGCGGAAATTGGTGTGGTGCGGGTGGGACTGCGATTATTTTTTTGCCATTGTACATATTTTCTATTTTTTGTGCTATGTTTCTTTCAGCTCAGCATAGTACTTAAGTGGGATACGGGACAGACCGGACGTGTCTAACTTCGCTGGAGTGGTCGCCATAGGGTCCTACGGGCGCACGACTGACATGCAACCTTGTCGACTCGAAAGTCTAGCCGACGTTTCCGATTCGAGGTGCAGGATGAGAATCCCTCTTAAAACGCTGTTTCTTGCAGTACTTTTCGCGGCTGGCATTCCCGCCGCATTGGCAACTCCGATTACCGGCTTTGTCAACGTGGCAGGATCGAACTCCTTTACATCCAGCACGATTACCTTCGGCCCCGCAAGCGCGACCAGCGGAACCATCAACAGCACGCCGGTTTTGTACGGTACTCCAGTGATGTTTATCACCGGACCCGTGACCTACACACCCGGTGGAGCGATCCCACCGACGTTGATCGCTACCATGGGCTCGCTGGAATTCTTTGTGACGAGCGAGACGCCTACCTTCGTCGCCAACAACGGCTTAGGCTACAAAACGCTGGAGCTTATGGGGACCGGATTTTTCCGGATGACTGGATTTACGGACACCCCTGCCACCTTCGATCTGACATCGCAGCAGTCCCTCAACAGCCATGTCACTGCAGGATCCTTCAGTGCGTCCGCCGTATCCCTCGCGCCCGAGCCAGCCAGCTTAGCTCTGCTGGGCACCGGTCTTCTGGGTATCGTAGGCGCGGTGCGAACCCGTCGCGACCTTTAGATCTCAGCTTGCAGGCAACAGGCTTGCAGTGAGAACCGACGCCGCACAGCCCGGTTGTGATCAGGCCTGTACTTCAGGGTTTCATCGCGAACACGTTGTTGCTGCGATCGGTGTCAGGCAGCGTATGTGCGGGATCGATCGTGGCGCTCGCGACGGGTTGCGTCGTCGGCACCGTGAAGGTGTGCGACGAGTTCTGAATCCACGTCTCCGCGGATACTGCGATCCGGGTTTTTGTGCCGTCCTTCATGACGATTTCGAGCATGGACGGGACGACTAACTGGCCGCGGTTTTCGACGGTGACCTGGACGCCTTTCGCAGCGTCGCCGTCGACATACTTTGCGTCGGTGATGGCGTAGTCAAGCGTCCAGTTGTTGAAGTACCATCCGCGCCAGAAGTAGTCGAGGTCTTCGCCGCCTTCGCTCGACATCGCCCGGAAGAAGTCGGAGGGCGTGGGATGCTTGAAAGCCCAGTCGGCGATGAACTTGCGGAAAGCGAAGTCGAAGCGCTGCGGGCCGAGGATGTCTTCGCGCAACATGCGGAGACCGAAGGCTGACTTGAAGTACGTGATGGGGTGGCGGTACTTTTCGCGGATCGCGTCGGCGCGCGTGAGGATGACGGGCGCCTGTGCGTCGGCCATGACTTTGGCGACTTCGTCGGCGGGGTTGCCGCCTCCGGGAGCGTACTCGCCGTCGCGTTTGGGGCCGTAGATGCCGCCGGCGAAGTCGTCTGACTCGTAGATGTCGATGAAGGTGTTGAAGCCCTCGTCCATCCAGGCGTTGCGTCGCTCGTTGAAGCCGACGATCATGGGAAACCAGCTGTGGCCGATCTCGTGCGCTGTGATCCAGAACAGCACTTTGCCTTTGTCCTCGATGCCGTCGAAGAGGATGCCCGGGTACTCCATGCCGGTAGAGAAGCCGGCGACGTTGACAGCGTTGGGCCAGGGGTAAGGGAACCAGCGGGCGGAGAAGTGTTCGACCGCGTCCTTGAGGTATTCGGTGGAGCGGCCCCAGGCGGCGTCGCCTGCGCTTTCGGTGGGATAGAGCGACTGCGCGAGCGATTGCTTGTGACCGGGGAGATTGATGCGGGCGGCGTCCCAGACGAAGGTCGGCGAAGCGGAGAAGACCGTATCGCGGGTGTTGTCCATAGCGAAGTGCCATGTGCGGGTGGTTGAGGGTGTGGGTAGAGCGGCGTTCTTTGCGGCTTCCTCCGGCGTGCGGATCATGATGGTTTTGTCTGAGCTGCGGGCTTGTTGCAGGCGTGCGTACTCGGCGGCCGCGAGGACTTCGCGGGCGTTGACGAGGTCGCCTGAGCCGGTGACGAGGAAGTTCGACGGAACGGTGACGTAGTAGTCGAAGTGGCCGTACTCGCAGTAGAACTCATTGCCGAGGTAAGGCTGGGTGTC
>CAZZYB010000260.1:0-6192 GCA_964658125.1 uncultured Acetobacteraceae bacterium
CACCGTCACACCCGCCGCCGCACTCCCCGGAGGCCGTCTCGAAGTCACCGGCACCCTCCTCGGCCCGCTCAACGACAGCCTCCCCACCGCCCTCCTCGGCGAAACTCCCGCAGCCGTCGTTCTCAGCCGCGAAACCCGCGCCACCATCATCGTCCCCGAAGGCGCCATCGCCTCCGACCTCCATCTCCTCCGCGGAACCCACCGCAGCAACGGCCTTCCCGTCCGCATTGCCGTCCCCCTCGTCGAGCAGATCCACCCCATAGCCAACCCCGCAGTAGACGCCGACGGCAACATCTTCGTCATGTTCTCCGGCCCGCGCGGAGAAAAAGTCGACGTCTCCATCTACCGCATCGCGCGCGATTTTCAGGTCCGTCCCTTCGTCCGCGACCTGCTCAACGTCTCCTCCCTCGCCTTCGACCGCGAAGGCTTCCTCTACGCCAGTTCCCGCGCCGAAGGCACCGTATACCGCATCTCCCCCACCGGCGAAATCAGCACCTTTGCCGAGGGCATGGGCATCGCCACCGGCCTCGCCTTCGACCCCGACGGCAACCTCTTCGTCGGAGACCGTTCCGGCACCATCTTCAAGATCAGTCCCACCGGCGAGATCTTCGTCTTCGCCACCATTGAACCCTCAGTCGCCGCCTACCACCTCGCCTTCATGGACGACGGCACGCTCCTTGTCACAGCCCCCACCACCTCCTCCAACGAAGTCATCCACGCCATCTCGCCCGCCGGCGACGCCTCCATCTTCTACCGCGGCCTCGGCCGCCCCCAGGGTCTTGCCGTCGACGAAGACAACAACGTCTACGTAGCCGCCTCACTCGCGGGCCATCGCGGCATCGTCCGCATCGACGACAACCGCAACGCCGAGCTAGTCCTCGCGGGCGACGACCTCATCGGCCTTGCCTTCCTCGAAGACGGCCTGGCCGCCCTCACCACTCGCTCCGCATTATTCCAGGTCGAAATGGGCGTAACCGGACGCGTGCTCTAAACAGTCGCCGCGACCACCCTACTGCCCCACCCGTCCCATGTAGTGGTCCAGCCAATCCAGCACGGCCTTCGTAAGCTGCGGACGCTGTTCAGTCACATCATGCGGCGTCTCCAGGATGACATGCCGCTTGTCCGCCTCCGGTGTCCCCAGCATCGCAAAAAACGGGTTCTGCGCCTTGTCCAGCGAGAACGTGAAGTCATAACGTCCATTTACCATCAGCACCGGCTTCTTCATCCGGACGACGAAGTCAGCCTGGTCGGCCCCTGGCGGAGGTTCGCCTAGAAAGTAACCCCCATCAAGGAAGATCGCCGTTTTCAATCGATCCTGTAAGAGGGTTGAAATCATGACACCGAAGCCCGATCCCATACTCACACCCAGGTAGCTCACGTTGCTGCTGTCAATGTCCGGTCGTGTCGCCAGGTAATCCAACGAGCGCGCCGCGTCCTTGTACCACTCAGTAGTGAGTTGAATACTCTGCGTACCCCCAGGCATATTGAACTTTACCCGCCGCTCGTAAGTATCCTGGTAAATCGGATACATCACCGCCCTCCCGCTCTGGATGATGTAATCAAAAAACTTTACATCCCCCAGCTCTCGTCCGCCGCCGCTGCCATTCAAATACAGCACCCGCGCGCTGGGAAAGAAGAGCACCGTCTGGAAAGGCGGATGAACATTCTTTGGCAGAAACAAGTAAGCCGACATCCGCTCCCCGCGGTACGCCGTATCGTAGCTCACCTTCTCTTCGCGCCAGTCCACCGTCTCCCCGACCACGCCATCGACCGTGGCATTCAAAGGAGTCTTCGCATAGGAGTACAGCGACTCATAGGCGTGGAACACTTCGTCCGACACGGTCCTGAAATGAGAAAAATCCCGTATCACAGGCTTGATCGGGTCAGCCGCGGCCTGCGGCATAGGCCCAAGGTTGCGGACACAACGAAATCCATTCGTCTCCGACCGGTCAAACGGAGACAGCGCCTCCGGGTCCGAGTACAAATAAGCAGGCGACCGCCACGATCCGCCTAGGATCGGCCGCAAATTTTCGCCCACAGTGTTGGCAATCCATTCGCGCACGTTGCCCGCCGTATCGTACGTGCCATAAGGTCCCACGCCCTTGAACGCTCCAGCCGCAGCCAGGCCCGTACGCGAAATGTTGCTCACCTGCACGGTGTAAGCCGCAACTTCCGGTGGCGCAATCTGAAACCACTGCGCCACCACCGGCAGTTGCTTCCCGGAGAACGCCGCATAGGCCGAAGCCTCGAACCAGCTCACACCGGCCACCGGATAATCCGCTCTCCCCTCCGGAAAATGTCCACCCACCCATGTCGATGGCCCGGGCCTGCCCGTCGAGTCACGCAGCTTCGCCATGGCCTCATCCCAGCTCAGCGCCTTGCCATTATCTGTAAACTGCGTCGCCCAGAATTGTTTCTTCTCGTACCCGCCATTGTCGACAAAGTTTTGATACTCGCGATTCGTAACTTCGTTCCGATCCACGTAGTACGGCGGCAGCTTGTACGGCCCCACCCAGCCGATAAACCCGACATAGTTTCCCCAGCCGCCGCCCGGCGAATAAACCATGCCACTTGGCGCTTTTTCCGCAGCGTCAAGCGGGAAATTCATAGGCTCGCCAGTCATCGGCGCCGTTACGAGGTCAGGCAGACCAGCCTTTGATAGCTTCCAGCGAAAGTAGCCCTTGGGAACCTGAACATCCTTCAACGGCGTCACGCCGACCTTGTGCCAGGCCTCATCCATCGCGGCATAATCCTGAATCTCCACAACCGCATTCGAGGGGGAAGACGCGATCGACACACTCCGCATGTTGTCGTGCTCAATCTGAGCAATCTGCACATCGCCGGGCAGGTACTGTTTCGCTTTCTCCAACAACTCCATCGCCGCCAGCGGCTTATTGTCGGCCAGCAAAGCGCTCACCTGCGGTATGGCCTGTTCGCGAGCCCAGCGCTGCCTCGACATGCGGTGCAGCCACACACCCGCCACCACCAGCAACAGCACAGCAATCACCCCCGCAATTAGGAGCGCCAACGGAGAACGCTTCACGACTCGCGCTCGCCCTTTCGCCGCAATAAGACTTTCGAGAAGCTCCGAAGCGTCCGCCGCAAATTCGCCCGCCGTCTGATACCGCGCATCAAGGTTCTTCTGCAGTGCCCGCGAAATGATCTTTTCTGACCCTGCAGGCGCATCCGCCCGCCAGTCGTGCAGCGGCGCCGGCGGTTGCTCCACGATCGCGCGGAGCATACCCATGCTGCTTTGGCCCAGGAACGGCGTCCGTCCCGTCAGCGTCTCGTAATACAACACCCCCAGGCTCCACAAGTCGGTACGCTTGTCGACGTCTTTCTCTTCCGCCTGCTCCGGCGACATATACCGCGGCGTGCCCATCAAACCCCGCGTCGCGATAGACTGCGTCTCGTCGGTTACCGACATCAGCAGCTTCGCTATGCCGAAGTCCAGCACCTTGACCTGCCCCTTGGGCGTAATCATCACGTTGCCCGGCTTCAGATCGCGATGCACCACGCCCGCTTCGTGCGCCTCTTCCAGCGCGTGGGCAATCTGATTCGCAATAGAAGTAGCTTCGACAACTGGCAGCGGCCCCCCACTGAGCTTCTCGGCCAGAGATTCCCCCGGCACATACTCCATCACGATGTAGTCCACACCGTCCTGCTCGCCAACGTCATAGACAGCCGCAATGTTCGTATGGCTCAGCTTAGCCAGCGCCAAAGCCTCGCGCAGAAAACGTTTCCGCGACTCATCGCCCTGCAACACTCCCGGAGTGACAACCTTGATGGCGACAAACCGCTCCAACCGCTCATCCTGCGCCCGGTACACCTGGCCCATCCCGCCCGCACCAAGCGGCGCGACGATCGCATATCGGCCCAGCTTCGATCCGACAGTCAGTGGATACGTCGTCGTCCCCATCGCTCTCCCGGTCCCGCCATGATCTTATCGTGTCGTCCAGCCAGGATACGTTACACATCGCATCCTCCCGACGAGCAAACCCACCCAACAAGCTGCGTAGAATGAAGATCATTCTCAGACACCCCATCACCTCCGATTGAATCCCACACTCCATCTCGCCGCCCCCCGCACCCTTCGCCGTCACCAGGCGATCACCCTCTCCCTCCTCTTCCTGGCAGGCGTAGTGAACTTCCTCGACCGCACCTCCCTCTCCGTCGCCAACTCCACCGTAAGCGCCGAACTCCACCTGAACGCCACGCAGATGGGCTGGCTCCTCTCCGCCTTCTCGCTCGCCTACGGCATCTCGCAACTCCCGCTCGTCGGCCTCCTCGACCGCGCCGGAACCCGCACCATGCTCGGCGGCGGACTCATCCTCTGGTCGACCGCACAGATGCTCGTAGGCTTCGTCAGCACCTTCCCCGGCTTCATCGCCCTGCGCATTCTCCTCGGCATCGGCGAAGCCCCGTTCTATCCCTCCGGCGTCCGCTGCACCCGCGAGTGGTTCACTCCCGCCACCCGCGGCAAAGCCACGGGCTTCATGAGTTCCTCCCAGAACTTCGGCCTAGCGCTAGCCCCACCCATCCTCACTTGGATCATGCTCCGCATCGGCTGGCGCGGCATGTTCGTCGTCCTCGGTGCCGCAGGCCTCCTCGTAGCCGCCGCCTGGATCGCCTTCCACCGCACCCGCAGTGACACCCCTTTCGCAGAACCCGAACCACCACCACCCACCCTCGCCCCCGAAGCCGCATGGCGCATCCTCCTCCGCCAGCGCACGGTCTGGGGCATCATGCTCGGCTGGGGAGGCATCAACTACACCGTCTGGCTCTACATCACGTGGCTCCCCGGCTACCTCCAGCACGAGCGCCACCTCTCGCTCACCCGCACCGGCTGGCTTGCCGCTCTGCCCTTCCTCGCCGGAGCCGTAGGCATGCTCCTGAGCGGTACGCTCTCCGACCGCCTCGCCCGCCGCTTCGCTCTCACCACCATCCACCGGGCCAACTTAATCGGCGGCATGATCCTCTCCGCCGCCGCCACCTTCGTCGTAGCCCACAGCGCCACCACCACCCAGGCCGTAGCCGGAATCAGCACAGCCATCTTCTTCATCCACTTCGCCGGAACCTCCGGCTGGGGTTACGTACAAACCGTCAGCCCCCTCCGCTACGTAGCTTCCCTCGGGGCCCTCCAGAACTTCGCCGGCTTCATGATCGCCTCGATAGCGCCGGTCCTCACCGGCCACCTGCTCGACCGCACTCACTCCTTCACCCTCGCGCTCGGCGTTTGCAGCGCGGTCACCCTCCTCGGAGCCCTAAGCTACGCCACCCTGGCCGCCCCATCCGGCATGAACCTCGAACTCTCAGCCCAATAAGCTTCCCTCAAAGCTCACAGCTCATCCCAGCCCTGCCACCACACAAACCCTTCACTCTTCGCTCTACCCTCTTCACTCTGCCTTCAATTCGCACCATCAGCCTTCGCAAACCTCACCGTATACTCCCCGATCCTCTGCCCCTGCGTCAGGCCCACGGTGATGTCCGAAGGATAATGAAGCCCGCCATACAAACGCGACATCGCGGCCTCCTGCGCCTGCGCGTTGAAGTAACTAGCCCCCGAAGGAAACAGGTACGACAGCACATCCGCCCCCGCCGCCGAAAAATCCGAGTGTCCTGAAACGTACGACGGAAAATTCGGCAACCCCGTCCACGTCTTGATCGTCGGATCCATCTGCGATGGCCGCGGATTGAAATAAAAATACTTCGTGTCCCAGCAACTCACCGCCGCATCATGCAGCGCCATGTCCAGCAGCGCAAACACCCGCGCAGTCCGCACCTCGCTCATATTTGCCGCTTCGATGTACGGCACAGCAATCGTGTTCCAATGCCCCGGAGGCGTAGGCGTACTCGCCCCATCCGCCCACTTGTAAACGGTAGCCAGCTGATCTTGCGTAATGTTGTTCACCGCCGTACGAACCGCGCTAGTCTCCGCTGCCATCTGCGCAGAATGAGTAGGCGGAGGAGGCACAGCCCGCTCGTTCACCACGTCCGTCGGGCTCAGCATCCACGCCTTCACCTGCCCAAACACCGGCAGCATCGGAGGCCGCGGCGGCCCATCCTGGCTGATCCACGCCACCTCGCCCCGCGCCGTCGCATTCGCCGCCAGCTGCGCCCAGATCGCCGCCGTGCCGCCCGCGTTCTTCATCCCATCGCCCGCCGCCCGCGCGGAAAACACCGCCGCCACCG
>CAZZYB010000261.1:0-6180 GCA_964658125.1 uncultured Acetobacteraceae bacterium
GATGAACTGGTGCGGGCGCGCAACTGGGGTGTTCATGCGAGCCTGCCTTCGTCGGTTGCGGAGCAACCGAATCTGGTGCGTGAGATTGTGAAGCGGTTCAGGCTGGGGGCGCCGCTGGTGGAGATGTTGAATGCGCCAATTGTGGGTGTGGAGCGCAGGCCCAACGATGCGTTTTGAGGCTTGAAATGCGGTGAAAATAGCGTTTCCTGAATCAAAGTTGGGACATTTCCTCAGAAAACCGAAGAAAAACGGCTAAAACCCGCAATTAGACGTTGACAAAGGTGTGAGAAGGGTTGAAGGTGAATGGCGGCGCAGTTCTCCGCACCCGCATGAATACTGGCGATTTCTGTCAGGGCTGTCATACGGTTGGTGGGCGAAAAGGCCCATTTGAAACGTTTTGTTTGGATGTCTTGTTAGCAACTATTTTGAATTGAAAGAAGGAGTCAACACATGGCAAAGGGAATGACCAAGACGCAGCTCGTACGCGCAATGGCCGAGAAGCATGAGCTTACCAACAAGCAGGCAGCAGCCTTCCTCGAGGGTCTCGCGGATACGGCTGTGAAGGAAACGAAGAAAAATGGCGAGTTCACGATTCCGGGCATCGGCAAGCTGGTGAAGGCGGAGCGCAAGGCGCGCACCGGCCGCAATCCGCAGACCGGCGAGGCCATCAAGATCAAGGCCAAGACTGTCGTCAAGTTCCGCGTCGCCAAGGTGGCGAAGGACACGATCGCTCCGCCCAAGAAGTAGATTTTGGTTTTGTGCGATGGGCCGAGACGAGAGTCTCGGCCCTTTCGCTTTACGAGGACAATCGAAATATGCTTACGCTGAGCAGCTTCTACGGCATCCTGATTCAGATGTACTGGCGAGATCATCCTCCGCCACACTTTCATGCGCGTTATGCTGGATACGTAGCGAAGTTCAGCATTGAAAACTTTGCAAGGCTCATCGGCTATCTTCCTCCACCGCAGGAGAGACTAGTCTCGCGATGGGCTCGGGAGCATCAAGACGAACTAAGGGAGGCTTGGAAGCTATGTCAGATCGGGAATTCGCCGTCCAGGATCGCGCCCTTGCTGTAGAGTATCCGCCCATCGTCTGTGAGCAGCCGGACGATGTTGCTGAAGTGCAGCCTCATTCAAATTATCGATTGTTCGTTCGCTATTTCGACGGCACCAGCGGATTCGTTGAGATGCGTGAATTGATCTTCAGTGATCACGCAGGAGTTTTTGCTTCGCTGCGCGATGCGGATGTATTTGCGCAGGTAGGCATCGAATATGGCGCTGTCACGTGGGCCAACGGACTCGACATCGCTCCTGATGCTACGTATGAAGATTTCAAGCGCGATGGCATCCAGAGGATGACCTAGTCAAGTGCTGTTTTGTTGGGGATTAGGGCTCGCAGAATCAGCGAGACTCCCAGTGAGATGATGACGCACTTCGTCAGCAGGAAGGCGTTATAGCGCCAGCCGAAGATGGCGAATGAGAGCGCTGTGCCGATCATGTAGCTTTCGCCGAGGATCGCCTGGAGCCAGTGCGGCTTTGCGCGTGAAGGCGGGATACGGGGTGTGAGGCTGGGGAGAAGGCGTGGGACGCGCTTCAGGTAGTCAAGGTAAGGCTGGCCGAGTTTGGCTGCGAGGAAGGGCTCTTCGGTGGAGATGAGGCGGAGCTGGAAGAGGCCGATGGCGATGATGGTGAAAAGCGCGCCGTAGGGGGACATCAGCAGCGCGAGTGCGAGGGTGTGGAGGAAGGTTCCGAGGTAGAGCGGGTTGCGGGTGCGACGGTAGGGGCCGTCGGCGAGGATGGTGTTGCCGTGCATGTCCTGCGATTGGACGATGCCTGCACCGAGATAGGCGGCGCCCCAGGTGCGGAGCAAAGCTCCGATCGTCGCGAAGACGATGGCGAGTGACAGCAGCGCGATGGTTGCGCCGGTGAAGCTCAGCCAGCCGGTGCGTTCGAGCCACGGGGTCAGCATGAGCCATGTGGACTCGTGGGAGTTCGGCAGCCAGTAGAAGGCGAAGCCACAGAAGTAGATCAACGCGTGGAGTGCGAAGCGAAAACGGTACTCTAAGGGTGCTGCTTTCATCGGCGGGCGGTCACTTTCGAGGCTACTCTGCGACGAGCTTGTCGACTATGGAAGGGTTGGCTTCGTTCTTGTAGACCATGCCGCCCTTCATGACGAAGGGGACGTGCTGGAGGATGCGGACGTCGGCGAGCGGGTCGCCGGGGACGGCGATGATGTCCGCCCATTTGCCGGTGTCGAGTGAGCCGGTGTTGGCGGTCCAGCCCATGAGGTCCGCGGCGTTGAGTGTGCCGGACTGGATGGCGGCGAGAGGCGTCATGTGGAACTGGTTGACGTAGACGTCGAGCTCGTGGGCGTTGAGGCCGTGAGGATAGACGGCGGCGTCGGTGCCGAGAGCTACTTTAACGCCGGCTTTGATGGCCTTGATGGCGTTCACCTTTTCGACTGCGCTCACGTCCTGCATCTTTTTCTGATAGAAGGCAGGCAAGTGGCCGTTGGTCTGCATCCAGTCGATGAGGTAAGCCGTGGGGACGAGGTAGGTGCCGTGCTTCTTCATCATGGCGATGCCGGCGTCATCGAGATAGCTGCCATGTTCGATGGAGTCGACGCCGGCTTCCGAAGCCCAGAGAATCGCTTGAGCGCCATGGGCGTGGGCGGCGACTTTGCGGCCGAGGCGATGGGCGTCGGCTACGATGGCCTGCATTTCTTCGAGGGTGTACTGCGAGGCTTGCGGGTCGTCTCCCTTGGAGAGCACGCCGCCTGAGGCGCCAATCTTGATGAGGTCGGCACCGTACTTGATGTTCTGGCGAACCATGTGCTGGACGGCAGCGATGCCGTCGGCTACACCTTCTCCGACGCGGTGGTACTGCTCGGGGAGGAGGTTCTCGTCCATGTGGCCGCCGGTGATGCCGAGCGCGGGGCCGGAGACTTGCATGTGCGGGCCGGGGATGTGGCCGGCGTTGATCTCGTCGCGGAGAGCGACGTCCGTGAAGCCGCCCGCGCCGACGTTGCGGACGGAAGTGAAGCCGGCTTCGAGCGTGGTCCTAGCGTTCTCAACGCCGAGGATCGCCTCCTTGCCGGGAGTCATGGAAAGCTCGAAGTAGGGATCGAAGTTGGTGGCCATGGTGAGGTGCGTATGCACGTCGATGAGGCCGGGCAGCAGGGTGTAGGCGGTGAGGTCGATCTCGCGGTCGCCGGGCTTTGCGGGGGTTGAGGAAGTGGCGGAGATCGCTGTGATGCGGTCGCCTTCGATGATGATGGTTTCGGCTGCGGCTTCCTTGCCGGTGTGGACGTCGAGGACGTGTCCGGCGCGGAGGAGCGTGCGGCTCGCCGAGGGTTTGTAGGTGGGTTGCGCGAACACGATCGCGGCGAAGCATGTCAGCGGTAGAAATAAAAAGGGGATCTTCATACGTTCTCCTTGTGTCGCGTTGTTGAAGCATGAGCCTGGGGCGAGACCGATTGTTCGAGGATTGACAGGATGCAGCGATTCAAACTGACGCCGACGATCTGAGCCTTCTCCGTGAGGAGCGCGATGGTTTCCTCCGACAGATCGATCACAATTTCATTGGACATTTTGCGAGTACCTCATGCTTGTATCCAGGGATTGATGACTTCGATCCCGCAATCTTTGAAGCGGGACGCGTTGCGCGTGACCACCGTCAAGCGATGAACACGAGCGGTCGCAGCAATGAGGGCATCCTCTAACGTGTTCGTTCGCGGAACCAGAAATACCGCGCTCTGCAAAGCAACTTTCGTGGTCACGGGAAGGATGCGCTGGTCAAATTTCTTCAATACCTGGTCATGCAGCCATTGCCTCAACACAGCAGCTTGTGGCTTGTCGTAATCCGCGAGACGCAGTACGCCGATTTCAAGCTCCTGAATGGTGATAGCCGAAAGGAAAAGATCGGACCAGCGTAACGCCCTTGCCCACGTGGCGAAGTTCGGGTCTACGTGGCCCCTACCGACTTTGCGGAGTTCGGAGAGGACGTTGGTGTCGAGCAGGTGCATGTCAGTCGAAGATCACGTTTTCGCGGGGGAAACTGCGTTGGTTCAGATATTGCTCCAAATCAACCGTGTCCTCAGAGGCAAGAGCATCCACGACGCTCTCTTCGGTGTGGGTCAACCGTCGATAGTCATCCATACTGAGCAAGACATGCGAGGGCTTACCTCGATCAGTGATGATGACGGGTCCTTTCGCCGCTGCCTTCTTGGCGCGGCCTATATCGTGGTTGACTTCACGGCTGGATAGGATTGTCATCGCCCGCCTCTCAATTGTAGATATGTTACTACGTTATTCCTTCATCTGCCCAAGAGCGGTGAGGATGGCGTCGAAATCGTCTATGCCGGAGTACTCGATGATGACCTTGCCTTTGCCCTTCTTGTCTTCGATGGTGACCTTCAGGCCCAGGGAGCGGCGGAGTTGGTCCTGGGCTTCTCGGACATTTGGATCCTGGGGGACAACGGGTTTAGCGTCCGGGTTTGACTTGGTTTCGGGGTGGAGCAGGCCCTGAACGTAGTGCTCGGTGCCGCGCACGGAGAGATGAAGGGTGAGGACCTTTTGCGTGGCAGCCGCGATGGCTTCGGGTGATTCAAGGGCAAGTAACGCGCGGGCGTGGCCGAAGGTGATCTCGCCGGCTTCGACGTTTTGCTGCACTGCAGGAGGAAGTTTGAGCAGGCGGAGGAAGTTGGAGACACTCGCGCGGTCTTTGCCGGTGCGGGTCGCCATTTGTTCCTGGGTAAGGTGAAAGTCGTTCGAAAGGCGGAGGTAGGCGCGGGCTTGCTCCATGGGGTTGAGGTCGGCGCGCTGCAGGTTTTCGACGATGGTCATCTCCATCGCCTGGACATCAGAGGCTTCGCGGACGATGGCCGGGATGGTCGGCTTTCCGGCTCGCTGCGAGGCCAGCCAGCGGCGTTCGCCCGTGATGAGCTGGAAACGGCCGCCGGGGATGGTACGGACGACGATGGGCTGGACTACGCCCGAGGCGGCGACTGAGGCCGTCAACTCGGCGAGCTTTGCCTCGTCGAACTGGGTGCGGGTCTGGAATGGGTTGCGGTCGATCTGACCTACGGGGATCTCAAGGGCTTTGCCGCTGGGGGGCTCGGGGGTTGGAGAAGGCGGAGCGGGTGCGGCCGCTCGGGAGGGGAGCAGGGATTCGAGGCCCTTGCCGAGGGCTCGGCGTCGGGGATCGTTGTGAGCTGTTGACATTGTGATTACCTGCCTATTTCTTGAAGGGCCAGATGCCGGATTTGCGCTTGCCTTCTTCTTCGCCCGTTGCTGAGAGGAACTTGGGAGGGGGGATGGGGTCAAGAATGAGCTTCTTGCGGGGGCGGGGTGTAGGCGATGTCATGCCGTTGAGCGCAAGCAACTCCAGCGCGAGATCGTGATAAGCTTCGGCTCCTCGGGAGCGGGGATCGTAGAGGGCAACGGGTTTTCCGTGGCTGGGGGCTTCTGCTAGACGGATATTGCGGGGAATAACGGTCTTGAGGAGTTTTTCGCCGAAGAATGCGCGAAGGTTTTCCGTAACTTGCTGGGAAAGGTTCGTTCTGTCGTCGAACATGGTGAGGAGGACGCCTTCGAGCGCGAGGGAGGGGTTGAAGGCGTCCGCAACGCGGTCGAGGGTGGACATGAGTTCGGAGATGCCCTCGAGGGCAAAGTACTCGGCTTGCATGGGTACGAGGAGACCGTCAGAGGCAACGAGCGCGTTAAGGGTGAGGAGATCAAGCGCCGGCGGGCAATCGAGGAGGATGAAGGAGTATTTCTCGCGGACGGTATTGAGGGCTTCGCGGAGGCGGAATTCGCGGCGTTCGGCTGTAACGAGCTCGAGATTGGCGCCAATCATGTTCTTGGTGCCGGGAATCAGCTTCAGGTTGTCGACTTCTGTGTCGAGTGTGGCCTCGTCAGCGGTGGCCTGGGACAGGAGAACGTCGTATATGGAGAGACGGGCTTGATCTTCGGCGGAAGCTCGGCCGAACCCCATTCCGCCGGTAGTGTTTGCCTGCGGGTCGCAGTCGATGAGGAGGGTGGAGACACCTTCGAGGGCCAGAGATGCTGCGAGATTGATGGCAGTCGTGGTTTTGCCGACTCCACCTTTTTGATTGACGATAGCCAGAACTTTGGACATTGTGGTGAGAGTCAGGTTAGCAGATGTGGACGGCTGGCGGAGT
>CAZZYB010000262.1:0-1071 GCA_964658125.1 uncultured Acetobacteraceae bacterium
CGACGGGCGTCTGCGGCACGATGGCCGACACGGGGACGCTGATTGCGGCGAGCTTCGTGATGACTTACGTTGTGGCTCCGAGGCTGCGGGGCGGAGAGGCTTGTGCGGCCGATGATCCGGCTACCTGCGGCGAGGTGAGTAAGGTGAGCAAGGTGGTGCTGTGGGGGTCGGCGCTGATATGGAGCGGCGGGTTCTTCGTGGCGTACCTGCTGGGGCCGATCCTGGAACGTATGGACCGGTAGACCGGTGGCGGGGTTTGCCCGGGTGTGCGATCCTACCCCAGCGCTTGCGAGTGAGCGCTGGGGCGGGATAGTCTCGGGTAAATCTTTTCCGGCAGGGGCGTATGAAGCGGCATGTGCTGATCTACGGGTTGATCGGTGGAGCGCTGATCGCTTTGCTGCAGTGGATGCAGTACCGGTTCCTGGTGGTTGAGCACTCGATCGAGATCTATGGCGGGCTGGTGGCGGTGACGTTTGCCGGGGTGGGGATCTGGCTGGGCCTGAAGCTGACCGCGAAACGGGAGACCGTGGTGGTGAAGGAAGTGGCGGTGGCGGCACCGCTGGGGGCCGGCTTCGTTGCGGATGAGAAGAAGCGCGAGGATCTGGGGATCACGCGGCGGGAGTTCGAGATTCTCGAACTGATTGCGCAGGGGATGAGCAACCGCGAGATCGCGGAGAAGCTGTTTGTGAGCGAGAACACCGTCAAGACGCACTCGAGCCGTGTGCTCGGGAAACTTGGCGCGAGACGGCGGACGCAGGCGGTCCAGATGGGCAAAGAGCTTGGGTTGCTGCCGTAAATCGTCATGCAAACGAGTGATTTCTGCTGGTTGGAGCGGAAATCATTAGAAAGGATGACGACACGGAGGGTGCCGGGCGGGGTATGGTTTGTCTGCATTCACATTCGTTTTGAGGAGATGGTGATGAAAAGGACTGTACTGATCTTTGGGTTGATTTCGGGCGTGCTTTCGTCGGTGATGATGGCCGCAACGATACCGTTTGTCGACAAGCTTGGCGAGGGTAAGGGGCTCATCCTCGGGTATACGACGATCGTGCTGTCGTTTCTGCTGGTGTA
>CAZZYB010000262.1:1081-6175 GCA_964658125.1 uncultured Acetobacteraceae bacterium
CGTTTGGGAGGGCGTTCAGTGTGGGGATCCTGATTACGTTGATTTCGTGCGTGTTCTATGTGGCCGCGTGGGAGATTCTGTCGCATGAGTTTATGCCCAACTTTGCGGAGAATTATGCGGCGCAGGATATTGCCCGGGTGAAGGCTTCGGGAGCGAGTGCGGATGCTGTGCAGAAAGAGACGGAGAAGATGGCGGCGTTCAAAGTTCAATATGCCAATCCGCTGTATCAAATGGCGATGACGTTTATTGAGCCGTTCCCCGTGGGGCTGGTGATCACGCTGATCTCGGCGGCGGTGCTGCGGAAGAAAGAGGCGGCGGTGGAGGCGGGGCTGCCGGTGACGGGTTAGCAGCGGATGGTTTTGCGCTTGGCCGTGCGGCCGCTGGCGTGGTTTTTGGCGATGCGGTCGGTGGCCAGCGGGATTTCGCAGTCGGTGTCACCTACATCGACTGCGACGGTCCCTAACTGCTTTGCGGTGACGAGGGCCTGCTTGTAGAGCGGGGCGACGTAGGTGCCGACACAGATCGCGAAGGAGTTCATCTTCGACTTGACGCGGTTGGGGGCGGTGGTGATTTTTGTAGGGATGGATTTGAGCAAGGCTTCGATTTCGGGGAGGTCCAGCGCCTCGTCGGGTGTGGTGATGACGAGGCCGGAGTAGGTGGCCCAGCCGGCGGCGGCGACGTGCTCCCTTTTGGACGCGATCCATTCGAGCGCGAGGGCGTGGGCAGCGGGGTTTTCGACGGCTACCCAGGGGATGGTGAACTCCGAGACCATGGGCATGTTGGCTGCGGCGTCGGCCCAGGCGTGCAGCTGCTTGATTGTGAGTTGCGCGCCGTCGGCTACCATGCCGGCGAGGTAGCGGGCTTCGAAGATGCCAGTGTCGTAGAGTTCGCAGGCGAGGGCTTGCTGCTTCCTGATGGTCTTGGCGATGAGCTTCATGTCGGCACTGCTGACGCCGAGGGTCTGGTCGGGAGGATGGCCGTGGCGGATGTAGGTGCGGCGGGTTTGCTCGGTGGCTCGGGATTTGAGGTCGGCGAGAACGGTGGTGAGGGTGGGCATGGGTGGCTCCTGCGGGCTCAGGAATGCTTTGCGATCAACTTATCGACGAGTGAAAGTTCTACACGAAAGTTAGTCTTCATCAGCTTCGAAATTGCCGAGGGAAAGTGGATCAAGCCTTTATTGGCGGCAGCATCGAGGACAAGTAGCGTTGTGATGACTCGAATATCGCGGGCTTCGGCCAGTCTACGAGCGGGGAGATCGTCTGTGAGGAGAAAATCCGCCCGCAGAAATTCGAAGACTGTGATGGCCTGGGCTTCTCCAAGGTCCAAAGCAGCAACTTCCGCAGAGGCGATGGTTCGGTCCGGCTCGACAAATACCCATACTGGGGGAGATGTGGCCCACTCACGAACTACCAGCGGGGCCTTCGGATGCAGCATCTCTCGCTGGACCGCGGACGGTATGCAAATGCGTTCGTACAACGGCAGGCAGGAGATGAATTTCCTCGATTTGCAGCAGATAGTTGATGGGTGTGGTGTCACAGACGACGACCACTGCTAAATGCTTTCAGGCTTCTGCGTCATGGAAGCGAGATGCGACTCCATGGCGAGCCGTTCACGTTCGAATTCGTCCCAGGGGTACGGGATCCATACGTGGCGAGCTTTGAGGAATCCGTCGAGCTCGTAACGAGTCTCTATGCCGAGTGCTTCCATGAGTTGAGGACCGGAGATTCGCTCTTCGCGATAGGCTTGCACGAGCGCGTCTTCGAGCAAAGCGCGCGGCGCGTCCTGGCCCTGTGGAATCAACTGCGCCGCGATGTTATCCGGGATGTCAAGAATAACCTGCATGGATGAAGGATAGCAGGGAGGGATAGGGCAGTGACACGCGTTCTCGCGGGTAATAAAGAGGATTTACCTCGACGGTGGTTACTCGGCTAGAGGATCTCCATTGCAACAAACGAGCTTATGGTGCCTTGCGGCAATATCTCGGACCCGACACCCAACTCAAAGTCTGTTGTGAATGCCACGGTGCCATCCGGCTGAACAACATATTCTCTGTATCGCAAATTCTCCGGCATCTTCGTACGGCCATAGTAAAACCAAGTCCATCGAATGGCTTCCGCGCTCGCGACATGAAACGTCGTCGCTGAAATTTCAACGCCAAAGGGTTTTCGGATGGATAGAATTTCGCTTTCATCGAATCGCAACCGCAGGTAATCACCCGTGGCTTCGCATGCGACGAGCCGGTGGTAGTTGTCGTGTGGACGTCCGAACCACTCTCCCCAGATTCTCAACGTCCCGCGTTTGGCAGTGGGAATTGCTTTGGTAATTTTAGCCGCGACTTGCTGGATCGTTTCCATTGTCCTCTCGATAGAAGATCGTTAGGGCTTTGCGCCTCTGGCGCGTTCGATGGCGCGAACTACGGCTTTGGCTTTGTTGCCGCATTCTTCGAATTCTTTTTGCGGGATGGAGTCGGCTACTATGCCGGCCCCGGCCTGGATGTAGCCCTTTTCTCCGTCCATGAAGAGGGTGCGGATGGCTATGCAGGAGTCGAGGTTGCCGGAGAAGTCGGCGTAGAAGATGCTGCCGCCGTAGACGCCGCGGCGGGCGGGTTCGAGCTCTTCGATGATTTCCATGGCGCGGATTTTTGGGGCGCCGGAGAGTGTGCCCGCGGGGAAGCAGGCGCGGAAGGCGTCGATCGGGGCGAGGGCTTTTTTTAACTTGCCCTCGATGCGCGAAACCAGGTGCATGACGTGGGAGTAGCGCTCGACGAACATGAGGTCTTTGACCTGGACGGAGCCGAATTCGCTGACGCGGCCTACGTCGTTGCGGCCGAGGTCGACAAGCATGATGTGCTCGGCTACTTCCTTCGCGTCCGCGCGGAGGTCGTCTTCGAGGGCCCGGTCGGCGGCTTGGTCTTTGCCGCGGGCGCGGGTACCGGCGATGGGGCGGTACTCTACGCGGCCTTCGTTGACTCTGACAAGGAGTTCGGGGGAGGAGCCTACGATGTGGCAGAGGCGGGCCGGGGCTGAAGCCCGTTTTTTCGGCTGCGCTTTCCGCGGGCTGAAGCCCGCTGCTACTCCATCGAGCCCGAAGCGGAGGAAGTACATGTAGGGGGATGGATTGACGATGCGGAGGGAGCGGTAGATTTCGAAGGCGTCCACGCCGGGTTTGCAGTCGAAGCGTTGCGAGAGGACGCATTGAAAGACGTCGCCGGCGGCGATGTAGTCCTTGGTTTTTTCTACGGCGCGGAGGAAGTCCGCCGCCTTGGTGCGTGGCTTGAGGACTAACGGGCCGGAAACTTTTTTCGTCGTGAGCTTAGGGATGGAGGCGTTGAGTTTGCGCTCGAGGCGGTCGAGGCGTTTGATCGCGTCTTTGTAGCCGCCGTTGTTGGCTGGCCCGCGCGTGCCTACCGTGATGATGATGTGGATGGCTTTTTTGACGTGGTCGAAGGCCAGGACTTCGTCGAAAAACATGAGGTAGGCGTCGGGCACCTGGAGTTCGTCGGCGGCAGTTTCGGGGAGGATTTCTATGCGGCGAACTACGTCGTACGCGAAGAAGCCTACGGCGCCGGCGGTGAACGGTGGGAGGCCGGGGAGGCGGGCGGGAGTTTCGCCGGAGAGAGCGGATTTGAGCTCGGTGAAGATGTCGGCGGTGAGGGTGCGCCGCGAGCGGCCCTGCTGGATGGTGACTTGTCCGTTGCGCGCGATCATGCGCTTGTAAGGGCGGATGCCGATGAAGGTGTAGCGGCCTACGTGCTCGCCGCCTTCGACCGATTCGAGGAGGAAGGCTTCGGGCTCGACGGCGGCTACGCGGAGGAAGGCGGAGACGGGGGTGTCGAGGTCTGCGGCTACGGTGCGGTAGACGGGCACGAGCGTGTGCGTGCGGGCTAGTTGCTGGAACTCGCGGAGAGGCGGGAATGTTGGGGAGGTGGCAGGCATCTTACTTGTGTTTGAGGATATAACGGCAGCGGCAAGTGCCTTGACGCAAAGGTCGCGAGGGGAGCGAAGTTTCGCAAAGTAAGACAAAAGCGAGGCTACACTTTCGGTGCAACTTGCGCACATTGGAGGGCACTTGCGCAAGTCCTCTTTTGGTGTTCTATGTGTCTGATTTTGGGACGGGATTGGCTTGCTTGTCTTGAATTGAGGGGCCTATACTTCGCGTTTGGCCACAGACCGGTCTGGCCGAGACAGCTCCATGAATGGGGCTATGCTGTCGACAGAGTTTTCGAAGCTCTGGAGGGACATGCGAGATGGCCGAAGAGTCGCTGGTACCAGCAACGGAGAGGATTAGAACTGGCATGACAACGCTCACGCTTGAGCAGGAAACAAACCCATGGGAAGCACAAGCTACACGCTTCGATGACGCTGCGCGAAGGCTCAATCTGGACGCCGGCATCTGGAAGGTGCTGCGCTACCCTTCCCGCGAAATTATTGTTCACATTCCCGTCGGCATGGATGATGGGTCGATTGAAGTTTTTACTGGGTATCGTGTTCAGCACTCGATTGCGCGGGGGCCGGGTAAGGGCGGGATCCGGTATGCGCCGGATGTGTCGCTGGATGAAGTGCGCGCGCTAGCGAGCTGGATGACGTGGAAGTGCGCCGTGGTGAACATACCGTTCGGCGGCGCGAAGGGCGGCGTGATCTGCGACCCGAAGAAGATGTCGCAAGGTGAGCTGGAGCGTATGACGCGGCGATATACGGCGGCGCTGATCGAGTTCATCGGGCCGGAGAAGGACGTTCCCGCTCCGGATATGAATACGAATGAGCAGACGATGGCGTGGATTATGGACACCTACTCGATGCACGTTGGGCAGACTGTGACGTCGGTTGTTACGGGCAAGCCGGTGAACATGGGCGGGTCGCGTGGACGGCGAGAAGCTACAGGGCGCGGCGTGGGGATCTGCTGCGACCAGGCGCTGAAGCACCTGGGGATGGCTGTCGAAGGCTGCAGGGTGATCGTGCAGGGGTTTGGCAACGTTGGATCGAATACGGCGAAGCTGATGTGGGACAAGGGGTACAGCATCATCGGGATTGGTGAGTACGATGGTGCGCTTTATAACCCTAACGGGATCGACATTGAAGCGCTGTTGCAATACAA
>CAZZYB010000263.1:0-6123 GCA_964658125.1 uncultured Acetobacteraceae bacterium
CTGCTCCCGAATCATCGGAATATCCCCGCCGGTCGACAAATCCATCACGGTATCGGCGCCAAAATGCACCGCGGTATGCAGCTTCCTCAGCTCCTCATCCACCTTCGAAACCAGCGCCGAATTCCCAATATTCGCATTGATCTTGCACAGCGACTCCACCCCAATCGCCATCGGCTCCAGCTCCGGATGATTGATATTCGCCGGGATAATCATCGTCCCCTTGGCAATTTCACTCCGCACCAACTCCGCCGAAATCTTCTCCTTATGCGCCACGAACGCCATCTCTTCGGTCACCAGACCCTTACGCGCAAAGTGCATCTGCGACATGTTCCAGTCGCCCGTCCGAGCCGCCTCTTCCTTACGCTTGACGATCCAATCCTGACGCGGCATCGGCACCGTCCAGTCGCCGTTATGCACATGCCCATTACCGTTCGCCTGGTGTCCGTTCCCATTCCCATTAGTGCTCATGTATCGAATCCCCCACACAGCCCGTCGCGCAATCTTTCCACCGCGCGCTCCGCCGACTGTTATCGAAAGAGTATACGCCGCGGCCCTTGGACGCATCACAGAATGCAGCAGTCGTTCCTCGCTGCTTCCATGCTTTGCACGCTCGTCCGCAATGCTCCCAATATTCCTCCCAACCCGCGCGACGCGGCACTTCCGCGTCCGCAAGGAGCCGGCCCCATGAAACTGTTTTCCGCTGACCTCAAAGACCTGCACGAGCTCTACGTCGCCAAACTGAAGAAAGCTCTCGACCTGGAAAACACCATCGTCGAAAAGGGCCTTCCCGGCCTCATCGAGCACGCTACCGACTCCACCCTCATCTCAGGTCTCCAGACACATCTCGAAGAATCGCGCACCCACATCGAGCGGCTCAACACCATCCTCGAAGGTCATACCGGCGAGGCCTCGTCAGAAAAGTGCCCTGCCATCCACGCCCTCGTCACCGAAGCCGAAGATGGGATCAAGGACGCCGGCAATACGGTCGTCCGCGACATCACCATCATCGCCGCGGCCCAGGAAGTCGAACACCATGAGATCGCCGTCTACGGCACCCTGCTCGCCTGGGCCGAACTCATGGGCCACGACAACGATGCAGACCTGCTCGCCACAACCCTCGAAGAAGAAAAAGCCGCCGACGAAACGCTCACCGCAGTATCGGAAACCGTCAACGTCGAAGGCCAAGCCGTTTCCGCATAACTCAACTCCAAAACCTGCCCTGCCAATGCAATCCATTGGCAGGGCAACTTGTCTCGCCCACCTCTGCCAACGGTCATTTGTTTGTCAGCCTACAGCTCCACCGACTTCTTTCAACGTCGAATACACATGAGAAATTCCGCATGAGAATAACTCGCTCGCTCCTCGTGTGTGCCTGTATCGGCTTGTCGACACGGGTCTCCGCCACGGCCCAAAGCACCGGCATTCTGGGCGACTGGCGCGAACCCACGGGCTCAGTCATCGAAATCTTCCACTGCGGCACCGACCTCTGCGCAAGGATGGTCGCCATCAGCAAACAAGCCCCGACCCAGCTTGACAAAAACAACCCCGACCCCAAATCCCGCACCCACCCCCTCTGCGGCCTGCAGATCGGCTACGGTTTCCACCTAGCTGACCCCACCCACGCAGACGCCGGCCGTCTCTACGACCCAAAATCCGGCAAGACCTACAAAGGCGCGATGACCGCAGAAGGCAACCAGCTCCACCTCCGCGGCTACATAGGCCTCAAAGCGTTCGGCAAATCCGAAACCTGGATCCGCACCGACCGCAACGCGGCGACCTGCAGCGCGTCTCGATAAGGATCGCCAGAGCAGATCGGCGCAACAATCCGTTGCGATCCTTAGCGTCCTTCGCGCCTTTGCGTTCTCCTTTGCCTCTGTGCCACGTACGAACTCCAACGCAGGCATGCCCTGGAAGAACCCCGCTTGATACAGTAATCCAGTGAGCAGCGTCCTCCCCACCCTCCCCCTCGGCTTCCAGTGGTCCTCCGTCAAAGCGGGCATCAAAGCCAGCGGCAAGCCCGACCTGGCTCTCGCCTACTGCCCCGGCGGAGCAGCCGCGGCCGCAATGTTCACCACCAACCAGGTCGTAGCCGCCCCCATCACCATCGGCCGCAGACACCTCACCGCCACCGGCTCCCGCGTCACCGGCCTCCTCGTCAACGCCGGCAACGCCAACTGCGCCACCGGAGAAGCCGGCCTCGACGCCTGCCTCAAAAGCTGCATTTCCGCAGCCGAGCAGCTCCACTGCGTCTTCGATGAAATTTTCCCCTCGTCCACCGGCATCATCGGCGTCCCGTTTCCCACCGAAAAACTCACAGCCGCCGTCCCCGCCGCCGCCGCCGCCCTCGGCTCCACACCCGCGCACGCCGACGCCTTCGCCACGGCCATCCTCACCACCGACACCAAGCTCAAAACAGCCCACGCCACCATCGAGCTCGAAGGCAAACCCGTCAACATCTTCGGCTGCGCCAAAGGCGCCGGCATGATCGGCCCTCAAGTAGGCCCACCCCACGCCACCATGCTCGTCTACCTCTTCACCGACCTCGCCGCGACCCCCGGCCAGCTTTCCGCCATGCTCGCCCCAGCAGTCGAGTCCAGCTTCAACGTCATCTCCATCGACGGCGACATGTCCACCAACGACACCGTGCTGCTCCTCGCCAGCGGCCGCAGCGAAGTCACCGCGCAGGCTCTTCACCTCCCAGCATTCGAAGCCGCCCTCCAGCAAGTCTGCGACTCCCTCGCCTACCAGATCATCGACGACGGCGAAGGCGTCACCCACGTAGTCACCCTCGACATTACCGGAGCCCGCACCAACGCCGAAGCCAAGCAAATCGCCCGCTCCATCGCCCACTCGCCCCTCTGCAAAACCGCCTGGTCCAGCGCCGACCCCAACTGGGGCCGCCTCCTCGCCGCCGCCGGATACGCCGGCGTCCCCTTCGACCCCGCCACCGTCACCATCCGCATCGCCAGCCTGCTCGTCTTCGCCCACGGCATGCGCGACCCCGCATACGACGAAGCCGCCACCCACGCAGCCATGAGCGAGCGCCACTACACCATCCACCTCGACCTCGGCCAGGCCGAAGGCCACTGTCGCTTCATCACCTGCGACCTGACCCACGAATACGTCAGCATCAACGCCGACTATTCCACCTAGAAAACAAGTTGACGTCCCGTATAGCGTATGCATACACTATACGAAGTTGAAGGTGCAGAGCTTTGATCAAGTCCTTCAGGCACAAAGGTCTGGAAAGGTTTTTCCTGACAGACTGAAAGGCCGGTATCAGTCCGTCTCACGCAGGCAGGCTCCGCGATCAACTCACCCGCCTCAATCAGGCGACGGGGCCACGGGGCCACGGGACCTGGATATTCCGGGTTATTTCCTGCATCCCCTTCAAGGTGATTTCGAAGGTCATTGGTCGGTGCGCGTAAACGGCAACTGGCGAATCACTTTCCGCTTTGTCGATGCGGATGCTGAGGTCGTCGATTATCAGGATTATCATTGACTGGAGATCAGCCATGGAAATGTTCAACCCCTCCCATCCCGGTCGACTTATTAAAGAAGAGAGGGGCGACCACATCACCGTTACCGCTCTCGCCAGACATCTAGGCGTTACCCGCGCTCACTTATCCATGATCCTCAACGGCCGTGCAGGCCTCTCAGCTCTCATGGCACTCAAACTCGATGAGGCCTTCGAGAAATCGGACGGCTTTTATTGGCGGTTGCAAAGCGGTTACGAACTCGCCAAAGCCCGCAGGGTAAAGCGTGTGAAAGTTAAAAGCCTCCGCAATCAAGCTTTCGAATCCGTCACCGCGATCGGCAAGAGCCCAGAAATGAAGAAGCGGACAAAGCCGGAAAACAAAAAGCTCGCAAAAGCCGCCTGACCCACCCCGCTGGCGCATCCCCACAACCCGCATTTATCCTACTCAAGGAAAGTTTGCATACAAGGGGACCGTCGCATGGCAACCAAGGTGGAAGAAGCCGTACAAAAAGACATGACCGCAGAGGTCGCAGAGTGGATTGAAGCCTTCGACGAAGTCGTCGCCCAGGACTGGGAGCAGGGTGCCGCCCTCCTCTCCGCCCTCCGCTCCCGAGCCCGCGAAGCCGGAGTCCCCGCGACCGGCGAGGTCACCACTCCCTACCTCAACACCATCCCAAAGCACGACGAGGTCCCCTACCCCGGCGACCGCAAGCTCGAACGCCGCGTAAAGTCCCTCATCCGCTGGAACGCCATGGCGATGGTGCACAAGCAGAACAAGTACGACGCCGGTATCGGCGGACACATCTCCACCTACGCCTCCCAGGCCACACTCCTCGAAGTAGGCTTCAACCATTTCTTCCGCGCCAAATATTCCACCGACCAGGGCGACCAACCCGGCGACTGTATTTACTTCCAGGGCCATGCCTCGCCCGGCGTCTACGCGCGCGCCTTCCTCGAAGGCCGCTTCGAAGAAACTCACCTCAAGAACTTCCGTCACGAGCTCCGCGGCGAGCCCGGCCTCTCCAGCTATCCGCACCCCTGGCTCATGAAGGATTTCTGGCAGTTCCCCACCGTCTCCATGGGCATCGGCCCCCTCAACGCCATTTATCAAGCCCGCTTCATGAAGTACCTCGAGAACCGCAGCCTCATCCCGAAAACCGACCGCAAGGTCTGGGCCTTCGTAGGCGACGGCGAAACCGACGAAGTCGACACGCTCGGCGCCATCGGCCTCGGCTCGCGCGAAAAACTCGACAACCTCATCTTCGTCATCAACTGCAACCTCCAGCGCCTCGACGGCCCCGTCCGCGGCAACGCCCGCATCATCGACGAGCTCGAAGGCACCTTCCGCGGCGCCGGCTGGAACGTCATCAAGGTCGTCTGGGGTTCCGACTGGGACGAGCTCTTCGAGCGCGACCACCAGGGCCTCCTCCTCAAGCGCATGGAAGAGTGCGTCGACGGCGACTTCCAGTCCTACAAAGCCAAGGGCGGCGCCTTTCTCCGCCAGCACTTCTTCGGCAAATACCCCGAGCTCCTCAAGCTGGTCGAGGACAAGACCGACGAAGAACTCGGTCGCCTGCACCGCGGCGGACACGATCCCTCCAAGGTCTACAACGCCTACAAACGCGCCCTCGAGCACAAGGGCGGCCCCACCGTCATCCTCGCCAAGACTGTCAAGGGCTACGGCATCGCCGCCGCGCAGGCCCGCAACGCCACCCACTCCGAAAAGAAGCTCACCGACGACGGCCTCGCCGCCTTCGTAAGGCAGTTCGACATCGAGCTGCCCGAAGGCGCAGCCAAAGACGCCGCCTTCTTCCGCCCCGACCCCTCCGATCCCGCCATGCAATACATGCAGGCCCGCCGTCAGGAACTCGGCGGCTACCTCCCCAAGCGCGAAGTCCCCAAACCCACCTTCATCGCCCCCACCATGGACTTCTTCGCAGGCTGGCTCACCGGCTCCAAGGACCGCGCCGTCTCCACCACCATGGGCTTCGTCAACATGCTCAACGGCCTCCTGAAAAACAAGGAAATCGGCAAACTGGTAGTCCCCATCATCCCCGACGAAGGCCGCACTTTCGGCTTCGAATCCGTCATGAAAGCCGTAGGCATCTACGCGCCCGAAGGCCAGAAGTACACGCCCCACGACGCCGACATGCTGCTCGGCTACTCCGAAAAACGCGACGGCCAGATCCTCGAAGAAGGCATCACCGAAGCCGGCTCCATGGCCAGCTTCACCGCCGCCGGCACCGCCTACACCAACTACAACATCCCGATGGTGCCCTTCTACATGTACTACTCGATGTTCGGCTTCCAGCGCATCGGAGACATGGCGTGGGCCTTCGCAGACTCTCGCGGAAAAGGCTTCCTCATGGGAGGCACCGCCGGCCGCACAACGATGCTAGGCGAAGGCCTGCAACATCAAGACGGCCACTCTCCCGTCCTCTCCGGCACCATCCCCACCTGCCTCACCTACGACCCCGCCTTCGTCTACGAACTCGCCGTCATCGTGCAGGACGGCCTCCGCCGCATGTACGAGCTGGGCGAAGACTGCTTCTACTACATCACCATGTACAACGAGGACTACGTCATGCCGCCCATGCCTGAAGGCGACGGCGTCCGCGAAGGCATCCTCCGCGGCATCTACAAAT
>CAZZYB010000264.1:0-6090 GCA_964658125.1 uncultured Acetobacteraceae bacterium
ACCTTATCTTTTTCACCGGCGGAGACCAACTGGAGATCACAACGAAATTGGGCGGCACGGACCTGTGCGAGCGTATTCAAAGCAGGTTCAGAGAGGGTATGGCCATTGCGGGAACGTCCGCCGGGGCCTCGGTGATGAGTGAAACGATGCTGATCGGAGCCGACAGCGGCGATGGCAAGAGCAGTCTTGCGTACGGCATGGCACCTGGCCTGGGATTTCTGCGCCATGTTGTCATCGATCAGCACTTTGCGCAGCGCGGAAGGATTGGGAGGCTGCTGAGCGCTGTAGCTCGGAACCCTCGCATGCTCGGGATCGGCATTGATGAGAACACCGCTGTCGTTGTGAATGACACTAGTCTCGAGGTGATTGGCGAGAACTCAGTTTATATTGTCGACGGGCGAGCGCTTACCGCAACCAATCTTAGTCACGAAGAACAAGCTGACTCGATGTCCATTTACGACATTAAGCTGCATGTACTGAATTGCGGAGATAGGTTTGACTTGAAAGAACGACGTCCGCTGGGGCACAAGCCGCTCGAAAAACCCACGGGACCAAGCCAACCGTAAGCCTACCGAAACTCTATCGCCAGCATAGTGCGGAAGCATGGCTCTTGCGTGAGCAATCGCAGCTATTTACTTTGTGAATTATCGGTGGCCCGGGCAGCGAGTCCAAGGGCGACACCGCTGACTAGAAATTCTATTGACTGGCGACTCACGATCACTGGCGCGCTATCGTCGCGGTTGTTGGGCAGCAGCTAGCCCAACTCCCTGGCCGTCATCAGCGAGGCAGGGAACCTAGTTCCTCTACAAAGCCCAAAGAATGCATCGGCCTTCTGTCAATAAACGAGAGTCCATCGCGCTCAGTGCAAGTGTCAAGCGGCCATGCACCATGCCAATTAGTTTTCGGGTGTTGGAAAGGTTATGGATGGTTCGCGTTTGCCAGCTACTAACCGCTCCATTCTTTCCGAGAGGGCCTTGGTTACAAAGTAGTTTAGCGAAACACCTTCGTCGTGCGCGATCTCCGCGGCCTGACGGCGGAGTGAGGGGTAAAGCCGGATCGGATAGACTTTGTGGATCTCAACGTCACGATTCATTCGAGCCTCCTCTTGCGCAATCTGCTCTGCCGCGTAAGCACCGCACACACTTGTTTCAAATCCTTCCGAATCGGATGTTAGCTTTCTTTCTGGTGTACGTTCTATCACACTTTAGGGGGATGTGATAGAAACCGAAGTAAATTATGCTGAATCCACAATACCTACCACGCGAAGGCGAAATGACTTGAACTCTACGAAACCGTTTTACGGATTCTGAACTGATAATCATCGTCGGAGGAAGGGAGGAACGATTGAGTGTGGTTGCTGCTTTGATCTAGATTCTTCAGCAAACCGGCTCCAAGACGAAGTCTAAATTGTAATACTGTCGTTGGATTTACGTGGGCGTATGCGCTACCGGCGTATGTGTCATTTCACTGGGTAACGATTTTTTGTAGTTCCAAGCGACAGAAGGGTCATCCTAATGAACGGACTTAAGCGGCATCAGAGTTTTCCGCTGCGCATGTCAATCTCGGTGCGCCAACTAGCGCATGATTTAGCTCAACAAGAAGGTATTTCACTCAATCAGTTCATCAATCTCGCGGTAGCCGAAAAGATCAGCAGATTGGAGCACGACTCCTTCCTGGTGCAACAAAAGGCAATCCAGCCAAGAGTTGATCCCAGAGTATCTGGCGGAATACCGCTAAGAGCAACGGGCTAACTACACTCAAACCTGTAACACTTCCGGCCAGTTACAAACAAAGTCCTCCTGGTTATTCCGTATCAAACGAAAGCCGCTCCCATAACCGGGAGCGGCTTTCGTTCTGCATCGTGATTCAGGGATGAATAGAGAAGGCGGCCCGACGGTTCTGCTGCCAGCAGCTCTCGTTCTCCGAGGTGCATACCTGGGCTCCTTTGCCGTAGCTGATGATCTGCATCCGGTCAGGGGGCACTCCTGCCGCAATCAGTGCGTCGCGTGTGGCGTTGGCGCGTTTGAGGCCGAGCGCGATGTTGTACTCCGCAGTTCCACGTTCATCGGAGTAACCGCCGATCAGGACACGGAGGTTGGGATGCAGGATGAGGTACTCCGCCGCATGGTTGATCGCTGCCTGTGCGTCGGGACGAATGTTCCACTTGTCGTAGTCGAACAGGGCGTCGGGGACGTTCTCATGGAACACCTGCTCATCGTGCGCTGCGGAGGTGACAGGCGGAGGCGCCGCGATGAGGACTGGCGGCTCAGGCCGGGCATTGACGTGGAAAGATACCTCGCAGTCGGCGCCTTCCGGATTGTCGGCAAGCGACGCGTGGCCAGCCACGACATAGTCGCCGGGGGCCACACCTGCGGTGTTCACCGTGACGCGGCGTCCGGAGCCCTGAATCGAGCCTGCGCTGGACGTCCAACTGTAGACAGGCTCGCCCCTGGGGAACATGGTGCTCGCTTTGCCGACCACCTCGAGGACCTGTCCTTGCATAAGGGTGGCATCTTTCGTCGTACAGGCCAACGTCGTCACTTTGTTGGGAACTTCTGAGGGAGCGGCCGCATGGGATGAGTCGCGACCCCGGAATTTCATGACGATGCCCGCTCCAATCATCAGGTGGTTCTGAGTGTTGGTGGTTCCGTTAGGAAACGATGTGCGCAGGTACTGCGCCTCGATCGCGCGGATAGCGAAGCGAGGCGTGAGGTTGTAGTCCACCCCGCCGCCCGCAGAGATGGCGAAGCTGGACGCGCTGCTCGAAAAGGTCGTGCCGGTGGGGAAGTACGAATCGCTTCCGTGGGCTGCTCCGAAAAGGGCCTGGCCGAACGGAACAAGGCGTCCACGATGCAACGACACGCGGGGACCTGCCATGTAGGTCAGGAGCGTAAGGTCCTGTCCCAGCAGGCTGATGTTGCTGGCGTGAGTGCCGGTGACTTCGGCCTGCGCCGTTAGCCACTGGTTTAGGTGGAGTCCCGCAGAGACGTAACCGCCGGCTAGACCGAAGCATTTGCACCCCCCTGGTGGAGCGTTGGCGTCGATGTACTGGAAGCCGAGCGAAGCGTCGAGCCGCGGGACGGCCACTGTTGGATCCACGGGTCTCTGCGCGTTGGCAGAGACTCCGAGGAATGTGAGTGCGAGTACGGTGCGAAGTACATTAAGTGAACGCATGCTTTGATCTCCTTCCAGGCTTGCCGCCCGGTGTTAGCTGGTTGGCGGCCTAGTAGAGAAGAGCGACGGCGGGCGAGGTAGTCAGTGGGTTCTCGTCCAACTGAACGAACTTGTTGGGCGAGATTGCGTAGATGACCGAGGTGCCGTAGGTGTAGCGGCCCGCAGTGGCATCCTGGAGTTGATAGTTGAAGGATCCGGCGACGCCCAGTTGCAGGACGTTGAGGGTTCCCACGCCGATGTTGAGGTCGGTGGTGGAGGTTGCGTGACCGGCGCCATCGGCGACGATGATGCCGGAGCTGTTGATGCTGGCCACGGAGCTGGCCGGGGCCGACCCGTAGATGTAGGTGCCGTTGAAGGTAGCGAGCGAGAATGGCGCTCCTGTCTGCGGGTCGAACTGGCCGAGACCGGCGTAACCCGTTTCGAGGAAGTAGCCCTGGGTTGGCGAGACGAGGTAGAAGACGCGGGGAGGGGGAGGATTGCCGCCGAGTCCGAGAAGGAACAGTGTCGATGCGAGAAGGCCGCTTGGAGCGGGATAGGCCAACACGCCTCGACCATTGCTGGCGACGGTGCAGGCGCTGGTGCCCGTTGAAGCATACGTTCCGAGAAGAGCGTTGATGATGTTAGAGCCGCTGCCCAGGCCGGTGAGGCCATTGACGAGTGCAGTGACGCCGCCGGTATCGACGTTGGTGGTGTTGCAGGTTCCCGCTCCGCCGGCCGTGGCGCGGAAGATCGTAGCGGTGGAGAGGTTAAGCGTGCTGTTCAGCGTTGCGCCGACCAGGCCGGGGTTCGTCGGCGCATTTTCGTAGCCGATGAACGGACCCGACATGGAGGAGTTGTCGAACGTTGTCTGTGTCTGGTGCTGCGCGGTGCCGGCCAGCAGGATGAAGGAGGAGTGCTTGTCCGTGGAGAGTACGAACGCGTAGTTCGCGTCCACACGGTACATGGCGTAGTCGGTGGGATAGAGAGCCGGGACGCCGGTGGTCGCCATCGTGAACGAAAGCCTGCCGTTCGCGTCAGCTGTGCCGTACGTTCCGCTCAAGGTGGAGTTGGCAAAGTTGGTAGAGGCGATGTTGGCGTCGCTGGAACCGCTGCTGACTGCACCGGAACCATTGACGGTGAAGTCGCCAACGGCCGCGACCGGACCGGCGATTACGCCGAGCGTGCACGCCGGCAGGCAGGGTGTGTCGCCGGAGAGCCCGAAGGCGTAGCTGCCGCTGAGCCCGGTGGCAAACGCCGCAGGGTCCTGGGCCAGGATGGTTCCTGAGCCTTTGGTGCCCTGTAGTTGATCGCTGTCGAACTCGATCATGTCTGCCCTGACCACGGTGGTTGCGGGAGCGACCGGCGCCTTGAGTGCGATGGCGTACGTCGATGTGCGACCGGTGGTGCCGTTCGCGCCCAGCGTCGTGATCGTCATCATGCCGCGGTTGTCGCTGCCGATCGTGTAGGTGCCAAGGAAGCCGTTGCTGGAGATCGTGTTACCAGCGGCGACCGAGCCCTGGTGGTTGGAGTCGAGCTCGCCGTTGCTGATAGCACCCGTGCCGTCCGCGCTGAAGCTTCCGACCGTGGCCGTTTGGTACGCGAGAGTGCCCAGGAGAACATCGTCGTAACCCTGGAAGAGGAAGGCATACGGCCCCTTGAACTCAGGGTCGTTCGGGGTTGTCGGGTAAACCACCAGCAGCACCAGCGGGAGGCTGGCTGTCTGCGGGGTCGCTTCGCTGTCCGTCGCCGTGACGGTAAAGCTGCTGGCGCCGGGCGCGGTGGGAGTTCCGCTGATGACGCCAGCGGTCGAGAGCACAAGGCCCGGAGGCAAGCTGCCCGCCGTGACGGCGTAGGTGTAGGGACCGATGCCTCCGGCCGCCTGCAGGGTTTGTGTATAGGGAAGACCGAGCGTCGCATTCGGCAGCGAGCCGGTAAAGGTTAGCGGCGGAACCGGGAGCACCGTGAGCGTGACCGGACCGGTGATCGTTCCTTGTGGGTTGCTGGAGTCGTTTGCCGTCACGGTAAATGTGACAGGACCGGCTGTGGTTGGTGTTCCGGTGATGCTGCAGTTGGACGCCAGCGTCAATCCTGCCGGGAGAGTGCCGGCAGCCAGAGAGCAGGTGTAAGGGCCTGTTCCTCCGGTGACACCGATAGCTCCAGTGTAGGGTGTTCCGACGGTGGCGTTCGGCGGCGGGGCGAGTGTGAGAGTTGGCGTGGCCGCGTTTACCATGACGGTCACAGGAGACGTTGTGGTCCCGACAGGATTGCTCGAGTCGGTTGCCTTGACGGTGATGGTGGTGGAGCCCGCCGTGATGGGTGTGCCTGAAACGACGCAGTTGGCGCCCAGGTTCAGGCCGCTGGGAAGAGCTCCAGCGGTGATGGTGCAGCTATATGGTCCGGTGCCTCCAGTGACGGGGATGGTGCCGGTGTACGGAACGTTGACCGTAGCCGCCGGAGGCGAGGCGAGCACCAGTGTGGGTGGTGCCGCCACAATGGTGATGCTTTCGTTTCCGGTAATGCTCTGCGAGGGGTTGGAAGAGTCTGTTGCTGTGACGGTGAACGGTGAGGTTCCGGCCACAGTAGGGGTTCCGGTGACCGCACAATTAGCGCCAAGCACGAGGCCTGCGGGCAGCGTTCCGGTCGCCAGGTTGCAGGTGTATGGACCGGTTCCTCCGGTGACGCCGATGGTTGCGCTGTAAGGCGTGCCGACGGTGCCGTTCGGAAGAGTTGAGGCGGTGAGGGTGAGAGGCCCGGGCGCGATGGTGATGCTGATCGGGCCCGAGGTTGTCGCGGTGGGGTTGGAGGAGTCGGTGACCTTGACGGTGAGGTTGCTGGTTCCGGCTGCTGTCGGTGTTCCGCTTACCGTGCAGTTGGGTCCGAGCGTCAGGCCAGCGGGCAGGGTGCCTTGGGCAAAACAGGACGGAGAAGATACAATTG